>NZ_WQPW01000130.1:0-244 GCF_018785465.1 Clostridium sp. MCC328 | reverse complement strand
GGACGGAAAGACCCCATGGAGCTTTACTCCAGCTTGATACTGGGATTCGGTAATGCATGCACAGGATAGGTGGGAGGCTATGAATATGGAACTCCGGTTTCATATGAGCCGCTGTTGGGATACCACCCTTGCGTTACTGGGTTTCTAACCATGGTCCGTGATCCGGATCGGGGACAATGTCAGGTGGGGAGTTTGACTGGGGCGGTCGCCTCCGAAAGGGTATCGGAGGCGCTCAAAGGTTCCC
>NZ_WQPW01000129.1:0-233 GCF_018785465.1 Clostridium sp. MCC328 | reverse complement strand
CTGCTATGAAACTGGCGAGAAATTGGGCAGTGTGAAATGCAAAATGCGCTTGGCGCGCTGCAAGCTTTTGGGTATCGGCGGCCGCAGGGAAAAGAAAGCCGGTTTGGATCTATGCCGTCAGGCGTTGGAATTGGCAAAGGAGAGCAGCGAAAAAGAGGATTACGGCTATGAAGCCGAAATGAATCTTTTGCGGCGTACCATTGCGGAAAACGAATCATAAAGGACGAAAAAAG
>NZ_WQPW01000127.1:623-5256 GCF_018785465.1 Clostridium sp. MCC328 | reverse complement strand
CAACGATTGCTTGCATTTCTTTGTTTGCAAGTTTTTTTAACCCGTTATGATAAATATCCAAATATTTATATAAACTATTACTGAAATCACAATGTACCATTCTGTCTCCTTAAACCTCAAGGCTTATGTACTGTTCGTCATATAACTAACAAAAGAATCTATTCCCAAAGTGCATTTATTTTATCTGGCAATAATTCTATCTCTGTCCCAAGCACAGCAACATCATCTTCATCTATTAGCACTGGTACATTAAAGTAGTTTCCCTTATTATCAATTCCATAAAGTTCACCACCACCATTTGAACCAATAATAATGTGATCCGGCAGAAATACTTCAATTTCATAATCATCATTTATTTCTTGTAATTCTTCTAACCGATATAATATAAGCCATGTTTCACCAATATCGCCTTGGCCACCATTGTGTTTTTTCATAAATTCTATGTAATCGTTTGGTAATACCACATCATTTATTTTCTCGATAATTTCTCCAACATAAGGCGTATTAAATTCAAACATTCCCCATTTTTCCATATCATTCACCTCGCCGTAAAATTCAAATTCGTCTCTCCGTTAAACACACCGGCTTACTGAAACTTGTCGCTTTGTTTCTGTTTAGATTGCATTTGACATAAGAACGAAATTATTCAATCGTTTTAGATATTCTGCATTCGCCAATCAGACAATCCAACATATCTTCTACGCCAATTCCACACAGTTCGCAGCATCCATTTGTAAAACAATAAAATTCATTCGTGATGGTCATCACTAAAAACAGCTCATTTGTGCAACACATTCCCAACGGATAAGTTGTTGTATTAATATCATACTCATCTAACAAATTTTCAAAATATTCCGCATCTAAATTTATTCCAATAGCTTCCAACGGATTGAAATCGACATCTCTAAACCATTTCAAATTCTCAATATGGAGCAATCCAAATTCCTCAAGAAAAGCTTCTACATTTGCTGGCATCTCCAATCCAATTTCTCTATATCTCTTTTTGAAAGCAGAAATATCAATTTTACGTCCACATTTCCATCCAGCTGCCTTTAGCCGTTGTAAGGTAGTAGTTTCCATACAATTCTCCTTCCCAATACAATAAGCAACTTCAAATAAACGCGTGCTTTTATAGCTCGCCTCTCAAACGTGCTTCTATATCAGATGCCGTGTATAACACATCCGTTACAATTACCCTTTCGTCACGGATTGTGTAAAACACTGAATAATTATCGACGAGCATTCTACGCAACTCCATTCTCTTTTCCGGCTCAGAATCCATAATCCTAAATCGTTCCGGGAAAGTGTCTAATGTAAGTATTTCATCAGCAATGCGATTATATTGCCCCATTGCATTATCCGGAGCAAGCAAATCTATAGCAATATAATTGTATATATCTTCCATATCCTGCAAAGCTTCTTTTGTAATCTCTACCTTATATTGCTTCATTAATGCCTCTCTCTAAATGCCACAAACGCACTAGCTGCATCCTCAACATTTCCTTTCTCTATATCGGCATATCCTTTTTCTAACTTTTGATGAATCTGTGTAACAGACATCATATCTGCATTCACTGAATTAGCTGCTTTTGGTAATACAATAGAAAAGGGAATTCCTCCTACTAATGATATTTGTTTTAAATACATATCTATAGCAGTAGCCATTGGTATCCCTAATTGTGCCAATACACTTTCTGCATTTTCTTTTACATCTGGATTTACTCTTATATTTAATGTTGCTGTTTTTCCCATAGAATACACCTCCATCTTTCTTTTATTGTAACGTCTTTTGCGTTACAAGTCAATCTATGAAATATATTTTCGATGCGATAGCTTCACATTGTTTTGATTAACCATTGCATATCTGAGCGTTGTATCTATTTGCTCATGTCCCAGAATTTTCTGTACCTGTTCAATCGGCATACCTTTCTCAATTGCTCTGGTGGCCATAGTCCTTCTGAACTTATGTGGGTGTACCTTTTCTACACCTAACTTCTTCCCCATTTCTCGTAATCGTAACTCCACACCGCTTTCAGTAAGTCTACTGTGTGGTTTGTTTAACGACACAAATAACGCTATATTATTATCTGTCCTTGATTCAATATAATTCAACAAATGAATTTTGGTCTTAGCATCAAAATATGCTTTCCTCTCTTTGTCTCCTTTGCCATAAACCACGCATTCCCGCTCAGAGAAATCTATATCATCAATGTTCAGCCTTACCAATTCGCCTACTCTAATTCCTGTTGAAAGCAGAAAATCAATCATTGCCCTATCACGCAGATTATTACAATTATCTCTAAGAATTTCTATTTTCTCATCCGGAATGGTATCTTTTACAATAACGGCAGTCTTTACCTTATGAATTCTTTTCATTGGGCTTTTTATAATATAATCCTCTTCCTCTAGCCACGAAAAAAATGTGGAAAGACTTCTACGAATATTATTAATAGTTACCTTTCCACAATTATTTATCGTTTGATACTCTACAAGATATTTTCGTAGCATCTCGGTCGTTATCTTTATGACCGGAATATTTCTGGATGACCTCCCATTCATGCCGCCAGATTTCACAATACTTCTGGTCGTTCCAGTCAACCGTATCCTCCTTGTGGCTTTTCCACCTGCCGGATGGCAGCTTTATCCGTTCCCCGTTTTCATCAAGGTCATAAACCTTACGGCTCTTGGGAAGCCATTTCCCATGTTCGTCCATTGCCCTCATAGTCAGCAGGACATGGGCGTGGGGATTGTGTCCCGGCGGATGGGGGTCATGGATGGCAAAGTCAGCAATCATGCCTTTGGTGGAAACAAATTGCTGTTCACAAAACTCCCGGACAAGGACAGCATACTGGTCGGGCGGTATCTCTCTGGGGATGGTAAGCACCCAACGCCTTGCAAGCTGGGAGTTCCATTGCTTCTCCACCGCTTCGGCGGCGTTCCATAGGGTATTGCGGTCTGCATACGACCGTGGGGCATTTGCCGGGAGCAGGATTTCATTGTGGACGATGCCACGCTTTTCCGGGTAGTGCTTCACTTGCTGGTCATATTCACAGAACAGCTTTTCGCCACTCTGGTAAGCAGCGGCGGCAACCGCAGACTGCCGCTGGCTGCGCTGCACAATCGTGATTTCATTGTGTGGACAGGGCATTTCGTGTCCCTCCTTTCAGTAATTGGTGGATGGGGTGGCGTTTTACCACCCCATTTTGGGCAGAAAAAAAGCAGGAGACCTTTTTCAGATTTCCTGCTCGGTGTGCCGCTGTGAGGGCGGCGGGTATTAAGTTGTAAAAGTTCAGGACAAGTTGACCCGATGTGTGGGTGGCAAATTGAAAGTTTTCTACTTTATACTTCCTAGATTAAAATCGTACTCATCAGATTCTCGTGGATTCTTGAAACCTTCAAACGAATCTACTTCTGTAAAGGAAAAGAAAAAACCACAGTTGGGGGTAGGAAATTTCTGTTGTTCCTTTCGGGTGTAGCCTTTGATGGACAGCAGATATTTTCCAGCGGGAACATTATACTTGATGTCCGTATAAATTGTACAGATACCATCTGGTGTTTCTGACTTATACCACCGTTCCCACGGGGAGTGGTAGTGCTCCACAGAACCGAAGTACCCCGGTGTGGTATAAAATTCTTCTTCCTTGATATGGTATTCCTTTGGCTCAAAAGGTTCAAGCTGTTCAATAGCAGAAATCCAAAGTCCATCTTTTACTTCCAGATTAAAGCCCTCATAGCTGATTTTTTGCACCCACTGGTCATCAAAGGGCTCGTCCTGCCCTTCCAATTTGATTGCATAATTATAGTGATCAATCCCTACCAACGGGATGAAAATTCCCTCTCGTTGCGTGTTCAGATAAAGCTCTTTATCCTTTTGCAGAAGACTTAACAGTTTTCTTTTCCGAATTTTCTCACGCTTCAAAAAATCCTGTAAGGTGTCTGCGGAAAATAAACAGATCCCATAGCCACCTGCAATTACCATTCTGTCCATAACTTCTCCTTCCCAATACAATAAGCCACTTCCGATTTGTCGTCGACTTCATTATACTTTACCCGACCGTCAAAGTATAGAGAGATTTTGTAAAACTTGTCGGCTGGGAACAGCTTGCAAAGCAAGGTGTCCCCAGATGGCAAGTCCACAAAAGGGTAGCTGGCGGCAGCCAGCGCAGGGGTGCAAAACGTCCGGTGGACGTTTGCCCTGCACCGACCGAAGCGGAGCGGAGACGGCGTAGCGTCTCCTGTATGATTTGGAGCAGACCATGACTGCGGAAGCCAACATTCTGTCGGCTGCTGCGGCTTTCGCCGAGTGAATATGCAAGCATATTCGTTCGGCTCATTGCTCGCACAAATCACAGCCCTCCGGCGAGGAGCCTTCGGAGAACGCAATGCACCAACCTCCGGGTGGTGTATAATTGCGCCCTTAGTAAACTAAGGGGTTTCCGGCTTCTCCCGTTCCAGCAGTTTCTTCAATAGTTCCTGCGTGTCCTGCCTGTGAAAAATGAGTTTCAACAACAGCATGACATCATCGTCTGTCAGGCGTTCCGGCTCTTGCAGAAAACTTTCCAGCATACCGCCACGAGTACAGAGCCGGTGCGTCCGTTCCTTTCGGGTAAGCTGCTTTAACTGGTGCTGCAAC
>NZ_WQPW01000127.1:0-450 GCF_018785465.1 Clostridium sp. MCC328 | reverse complement strand
CAGCGTCCTCCTTTCCCGGTATCAGCACATAAATCCTGTTTGGTTCTCCAACGCCCTGACGCACCCGCATGATAAGTCCGACAGTTTCCAATTCATTCAGAGAACGCTTGACCGTCATGGGACTGCAGGACAGGACTGCGGCGTATCGCTCCCTTTGGTACGCTCGTTTCGGTCAGGGTTCCTCCACATCCCTGCCAAAAGTCATGGCACTACATCGCCGGGGAAGCATATCCCACACAGGCTGGTCATTCGATTGGAATAATCCATCGATGAACTACCTGTATCATAGAACATTTTTGTGCCCTGTGCCGTATGTCCACAAAGTAGGAATTAGGGGTAAAAATCAGAAATTTCCACGATTGCGGAATTAATATGGTATAATCAATTCAACGGTTATAAATGTTGTCAGAAGGGGGAACTGCTTCAATGAACGGAGCTACTACAATACAG
>NZ_WQPW01000126.1:0-211 GCF_018785465.1 Clostridium sp. MCC328 | reverse complement strand
ACTGTGGGGACGCAGAGGGATAAGATGACCGGGGGACAGATTCCCGGGCAAGCGCAGGAGGTGTCAGGCAGGCAAATCCGCCTGATAAGCCAAAGGCGTGACGCGGACCGAACTAAAGTAGGGAAGCATCTGATTCCAGCTGCCGAGAAAAGCCGCTATTGTGTACCATGTGCCCGTACCGTAAACCGACACAGGTGGATGAGGAGAGAAT
>NZ_WQPW01000014.1:0-58669 GCF_018785465.1 Clostridium sp. MCC328 | reverse complement strand
GAAAAGCAATATTCAGCTAAAATACAGTAACTATGTGGCTTTCAGCCACTTTCACGGCTGATCCGTGAATAATCTAGGATGAGGTATATTTTAGAAAAAAGAAACCCCTAATCCCCTCAAGATTGAGGGGCAGGGGAGTTGAATAGGCGAAGCCTATTTTTTAGAAAAGTATTTAATGCGGCCGAACCTTCGCGATCCCATCAAACACATCCTTCGTGATCTCAATAAAATCATGGGCATACTCTGGAAGAAAACGTTCTTTGTGATAGGCAAGGACCAGCCGGTGGTTGATCAGTGACTTTTTCAGCGCGAGCGGAAACGCATTGGCATCCGGGTGGGCAGCTAAGAGCATCGGAAGACGCATCTGGGTGCAGAAGAATGCCCCGTAATTATGCGGATACAGGGACATGAACAGTTCTGTGGTCTGCGACTCCAGAAAGATATTCGGCTTTACCTTTGCGTCGAGGAAACACTGGTCCAGAGTTTTTCGAAGCTTCATGGAGGAGGCTGGGAGCAGGAACGGAATTTTTGAAAAATGTGCCAGTTCCACGCCGCTTAAGGATCCTTCTTTTAAGGTCTGCCAGGAATCGGGATAGTGGCGCTGCAAAAGCTCGTCGGAACAGACCAGGTAAATATGGTCGGTCAGAAGAGTGGAAGATTCCAGTTTGGGATTATCCTGATACATGACACCGATAAAAATATCAAGTTCCCCATTGTAGAGACGTTCTTCCATTGTGTTGGAGGATTCATTGCAGAGCTCGATCTTGATATTCGGCCATTTCGCGTAGAATCGCGGCAGGATCTCCGGAAGACAGATCTGGCCGCGGTAAGACGGGATACCGAGTTTCAGATTGCCGATGCTCTTTTCGGAGATGTCGGCGAGACGGTTCTGGAATTCATGTTCCTCGGCAAGAATTTTTACGGCGACAGCGTAGAGCTGCTCCCCTGCATAGGTAAGGGCGAGCTTTGGCTTTCTGTGGAAGAGAGGGACACCGTAATACTGTTCCAGACGCTGGATATGCTGGCTTAGGTTCTGTTGGGAAATATAGAGTTTCTGGGCTGTGTTGGTGACGTGAAGCTCTTTGGCAAGTTCAACGAAATAGTACAAGCTGAGTAAATTCATAAAAAGATCCCTTCTATCTTTTGCAGGACGTAACAATTCAGTGTCTTCATAGCTGCGAGCAAAAATCCATTTTAAAATGTTTTACGCTCCGCTTTGGTCCGTATTGGACGTGTGCCACTGGCCCACAGCACCTGCGCAGACCTTCTGAACAGTTACTGTAAAACAACGTTTTGCGAAAATGGCGGATTATCCACCAGTATTTTCATTATATATAACGTTTATCAGGATGTAAAGTGGATAACAAAAAAATATTGTGAAAAGCAAACAAATACATTGTTTGTAATTGTCGTAGTCCTGCGATACAATATGGTCAGAAAGAGATGAGAGAGCAAAAGAAGTGATCTCAATCACATAAAAATCCAAGGAAAAGGAGATTACAAAATGGCAGTAGGTAAGAGAATCTATTTAAAGAGACACATGCCGGACAAAGAGGTTATGATGCAGTTCAAGAACATTCCGGCATCCAACACATGTGATGTAATGGGAAGAAACGCGGCGATGAATCCGAGAATCCGCCTTGTAAGCCAGCCGAAAGAGCAGATGGCAGTCGGACCGGCACTCACCGTTAAGGCAAGAGGCGGTGACAACCTTGCTCTTCACGCAGCATTAAACATTGCTCAGGAAGGCGACTTTATCGTAGTGTCCAACGAGGAAGATGATACACGTTCCCTTATGGGTGAGATCATGATGGCTTATCTTCGTTATGACAGAAAGATCGCCGGTATCGTTCTTGATGGACCGATCCGTGACATCGATGAGATCGGAAAATGGGATTTCCCGGTATACTGCACAGGCACAACACCGGGTGGCCCGTACAAAGAGGGACCGGGTGAAGTAAATGTACCGGTATCCTGCGGTGGAGTCAGCGTAAACCCGGGAGACATCATCCTGGCTGATCCGGATGGCGTTATCGTTATCCCGAGAAAAGATGCTGCTCAGATCTTAGAGGATGCGAAGAAGTTCCAGGCAGCAGATGAGAGCAAGCTCGCGGCTGCAAAGAACGGCACAGCAAAGAGAGAATGGGTCGAGAAGACTCTTGCGGCAAAAGAGTTCGAGATCATCGACGACGTTTACGAGCCGTAATCCAGATCATATACGGACAGTTCGCCATGCACGGAGATGGTCGAAAAACCGCTGTGGATTTATTTGCAGAGACGTTTGACTAAATCAGGCATGGAAATAGAACTGTTGTCTTCCCGGGCGGTCAAATGCCCGGGAAGAATTCAGCACCAATTCATTTCATAATGAAGACCCCTATACTTTATGTTTGTTATACCCCAAACCTTATTTTGCGAAAAGCAGATCAGGGACAGGAAGCTCAACCTGTCCCTGGTCTGTTTCAGCATTTTCCCACCTTGCAAACCCCGGAAAACTATGTTATGATATCATGTGATTTCGTCTGCGTCCATGCTGGATGCGGGCATATGTGCGGTGAGTCTGGAACCAAAGATCGGAATGATGGGCGAAGAACGTGAAAGTGCAGCGGGAAGTTCTGATCCTGGACAGGCAAAAGAACATAGAAGGAGAAATGATATATGAAATGGAAGAAATTTACGCTTGAGACGACCACGGATGCGGTGGATTATCTCGGAAGCATGTTTGATGATATCGGAATCGAGGGAATGGAGATCGAGGACAACGTACCGCTTACCGAAAGCGAGACGAAGGGAATGTTCATCGATATTCTCCCGGAACTTCCGCCGGATGACGGTACCGCGAGAGTCAGCTTCTATTTAGACGAGGACGAGGATACGGAAGAAAAGTTGAAGGCAGTCCGTGAGGGGCTTGAGGAGATCCGCCAGTTCGTGAATATCGGTACCGCGAAGATCACTGAGTCCGAGACGGACGATAAGGACTGGATCAACAACTGGAAACAGTACTTCAAACCGTTTACGGTTGATCATATCCTGATCAAGCCGACGTGGGAGGAGATCCCGGAAGAGCATAAGGACAAGCTTTTGATCCAGATCGATCCGGGAACCGCGTTCGGAACCGGAAAACACGAGACGACACAGCTCTGTATCCGTCAGCTCGAAAAGTATGTAAAGCCGGGCGTAAAGGTCCTTGACCTCGGAACAGGAAGTGGAATCCTCGGAATCGCCGCGTTAAAGCTTGGTGCGGAGTATGTATTTGGAACGGATCTCGATGAGAACGCCATCACCGCAGTTCATGAAAATCTGGCAGCCAATGATATCCCGGAGGAGAAGTTCGGTGTGATCCAGGGAAATATCATCGACGATAAGGCGACACAGGATGCGGCGGGATATGAGTGCTACGATATTGTTGTTGCAAATATTCTTGCCGACATTATCATCATGATCCAGAAACAGGTTCCGTTCCACTTAAAGAAAGGCGGAATTTTCATCAGCTCCGGTATTATTGATATGAAGGAACAGGCTGTCCGCGAAGCGCTTGAGGAGAACGAAGCCTTCGAGATCATCGAAGTGACAAGACAGGGCGAGTGGGTATCCTTCACAGCGAGGAAGAAATAGTGTACCATTTTTTTACGGAAACAGAATTTTTTACAGAGTCGGAGGCCGTGATCACCGGTCCCGATGTGAATCACATTAAGAACGTACTGCGGATGAAACCGGGTGAAAAGCTCCTGTTAAGTGACGGTAAGGGCACAAATTGCCTCTGCGAGATCACAGAGCTTTTCCCGGATAAAGTCCTTGCGAAGATCCTGCCGGAGGAAGTGGATGATACGGAGCTTCCGGTAAAAGTGACCTTGTATCAGGGACTTCCGAAAGCAGATAAAATGGAGTTCATCATCCAGAAATGTGTAGAACTTGGTGTCACAAAGATCGTTCCGGTGGACACGGACCGCGCGGTGGTGAAGCTTGACGCGAAAAAAGAGGAAGCGAAGAGAAAGCGCTGGTACGGGATCTCCGAGAGTGCGGCAAAACAGTCGAAGCGCATGATCGTTCCGGAAGTCGGAAATGTGATGAAATTTAAGGCGGCCATTGAGGCGGCAGCGCTGGATGATCTGGCGATCATTCCCTACGAAGATTCTGAGAGTCTTCCGGGAGCGGGCGGAATGGCACTCACGAGAGAACTGATCGGAAGCTTAAAACCGGGACAGAGCCTGTCCATCTTTATCGGACCGGAGGGCGGATTTTCCGACGGGGAAGTGGAACTTGCGATGCAGTCCGGGGTGAAGCCGGTGACGCTCGGAAAGAGAATCCTCAGGACGGAAACGGCCGGAATGTTTGTGATGGCGGCTGTGGGATTATTACTGGAATCATGAAGTAAAAATTTCAGTGCAGACCGAAGAAAAATTCAGGATGATTTTTTAATGATAACTGTGAATAACTGAACGATTACAAAAAAGTTGAAAATAGCATTATGCTATAAAGGGTAAATTTTAAGAAGTAAAAAGACCGGTATATGAATATGGAGAATGTTTTGCCGGTCCAGACTGGGAGTAAATAAAACTCATGGAAAAGAGAGAAGTTTATTTTGATAACTCTGCGACGACCCGCGCCTTCGACGAGGTGCGCGACATCGTCGCGGAGACAATGACCGTGGACTACGGCAATACGTCCTCCAGACACATGAAAGGTGTAGAGGCGGAAAATTATATTAAGACTGCCCGTGAGGAGATCGCGAAGACTTTAAAAGTGAAGGATAAAGAGATCCTCTTTACCTCCGGCGGAACCGAGTCCAACAATCTGGCGCTGATCGGAACGGCGCTTGCAAATAAGCGCGCCGGAAACCACATCATCACCTCCTGCGTGGAACATGCATCGATCTACAATACGACAGCGTTCCTCGAGGAGTTTGGCTTCCGCGTGACCTACCTGCCGGTGGACCATAACGGACATGTATCCTTAGACGCGCTCCGGGAAGCAATCTGCGACGATACGATCCTTGTGTCCGTCATGTATGTAAACAACGAAATCGGAGCGGTGGAACCAATCGAGGAGATCGCGAAGATCATCAAGGAGAAAAAGCCGTCCGCCTACTTCCATGTGGACGCGATCCAGGCTTACGGAAAATATGTGATCCGCCCGAAAAAACAGGGCATCGACCTCTTATCAGCCAGCGGACATAAGATCCACGGCCCAAAGGGAACCGGCTTCCTGTATATTGATGAGAAGGTAAAGATCAAACCGATCATCTACGGAGGCGGACAGCAGAAAGGCATGCGCTCCGGCACCGAGAATGTTCCGGGATGCGCAGGTCTCGGTCTGGCGGCAAAGATGGTCTACACCGACCATGATGCAAAGATCGATAAGCTCTATGCGATCAAGGACCGCATGGTGAAAGGTCTTCAGGCGATGGACGGCGTTACAGTCCATGGTCTTACCGGCCGGGACAGCGCTCCGCAGATCGTTGCGGCAGGCTTTGAGGGCGTGAGGGCAGAGGTACTGCTCCATGCGCTGGAGGATAAGGGAATCTATGTTTCTTCCGGCTCCGCATGCTCCTCCAACCATCCGGGTGTGTCAGGAACCTTAAAGGGGATCGGTGTGAAGGATTCCCTGCTGGATTCCACGCTTCGCTTCTCCTTCGGTGCATTTAATACTGAGGAGGAAGTGGATTACTGTCTGGAAGTACTGAATGAACTTGTGCCGATGCTCAGAAGATATCGGAGAGCATAAAGATCATATACAATACTTGGCGGGAAAACGAAGATTTCCCGGCCGGTTACTAAGAAAAATGTCCTGAAACAGCGGCGGACGGCGGGAAAATGCCGATCGCAAAAAGTTCAGGATCCTATGGAGGATATTCCGTGAAATACAGATCATTTTTAATCAAATACGCAGAGATCGGCGTAAAGGGAAAAAACCGTTACCTCTTTGAGGATGCCCTTGTAAAACAGATCCATCACCGTTTAAAGAATCTGGAAGGCAATTTCTCCGTCACAAAAGAGGCGGGAAGAATCTACGCGGAGGCAGCAGAAGACTTCGATTACGATGAGGTGATCGACGCTCTTCAGCATGTATTCGGTATCGTCGGGATCTGCCCGATGGTTCAGATCGAAGACAACGGTTATGAGGACCTGAAGGCACAGGTCGTAAAATATATTGACGATGCCTATGAGAATAAGAACTTTACCTTTAAGGTCGTTGCAAGACGTGCAAACAAGCAGTATCCGGTTGTTTCCGACCAGATCAACCGTGACCTCGGCGAGGTGATCTTAAACGCGTTCCCGGAGACAAAGGTCAATGTCCATACACCGGATGTGCTGCTCCGTGTGGAGGTGCGCCATAAGATCAACATCTTCTCCGAGACGATCCCGGGACCGGGCGGAATGCCGATCGGAACAGCGGGACGCGCCATGTTATTATTATCCGGCGGAATCGACAGCCCGGTTGCAGGCTGGATGATCGCAAAGCGCGGCGTGACCATCGATGCGACCTATTTCCATGCGCCGCCGTATACGAGCGAGCGCGCAAAACAGAAGGTTGTTGATCTCGCGAAGCTTGTTGCGAAATACACGGGACCGATCCGCTTAAATATCATCAACTTTACCGATATCCAGCTCTATATCTACGATCAGTGCCCGCATGACGAGCTTACGATCATCATGCGCCGCTATATGATGAAGATCGCAGAGACGATCGCGAAGGAGAATGATTGTCTGGCACTTGTCACCGGCGAGAGCATCGGTCAGGTCGCATCCCAGACGATGCAGTCCTTGGCTGTCACAAATGAAGTCTGCGAGCTTCCGGTCATGAGACCGCTCATCGCCTTCGATAAGCAGGATATCGTTGATATCTCCTTAAAGATCGGCACCTACGAGACATCTGTTCTTCCGTACGAGGACTGCTGCACGATCTTCGTCGCAAAGCATCCGGTTACAAAGCCGAGCTTAAAAAAGATCAAAAATTCAGAGAAAAAGCTGGATGAAAAGATCGACGAGCTGATGAAGACAGCTCTGGAGACAAGAGAGGTGATCCGCTGCATCTAAAATGCGGTTTGGGATTCCCAGTTGGACTGAAATGTGCCGCAGCATGGAAAATGATGTTATGCGGTGCGGAAAAAACTGGCGGAAAAGGAAACTATGAGAAGCACGCTTTGCGAGCTTCTCAAGTTATCGCGGCAGTCGCCAAGGTCTCATGCAAGCATGGACTTTGGCTCGTTGCACGCGTAAAAAACTGCCGGAATTTAGTTTCCGGCAGTTTTTAAAAACACTTTCTTATGCTTCAATGATATACGGAGCAAGTACAGTAAGGATCTCTTCTGTATTTCCGCCATCGTGGATATTTAAATCGATCGGCTTGGAAAGATCCAGGCTGAAAATACCCATGATGGATTTTGCGTCGATGACGTATCTGCCGGAAACGAGGTCGAAATCGGTATCAAACTTGGTAAGGTCGTTTACAAAAGACTTCACTTTATCGATGGAGTTTAAAGAAATTTTAACGGTTTTCATGTCAGTGTTCCTCCCAATATTCGAATATTTTTTTATTCTGGTAATAGAAAAACCTACCTTCATACTAAATGGACATGCATGAAAAGTCAAGAGGTATCTTGAATAAAAAATAAGCTTTGCACATGATATGATTCTGAAATTTTGAAGACAGAAACATGGCATGGCAGAGAAATCACCCCAGTAATCACAAGGAGATTGAATATGAGAAAAGCAGCGCTGCACAATCTTGGCTGCAAAGTAAATGCATACGAAACGGAGGCCATGGAACAGCTTCTGGAGGCCGCCGGCTATGAGATCGTGAGCTTTGAGGAGAAAGCGGATGTCTATGTCATCAACACCTGTTCCGTGACAAATGTTGCAGATAAAAAATCCCGCCAGATGCTGCACCGCGCGAAGGCGAAGAATCCGGACGCGGTGGTAGTTGCGGCGGGATGCTATGTCCAGGCGGCAGCGGACAAACTGAGAGAGGATGCCGCCGTTGACCTGATCATCGGAAACAACCGCAAGGCGGATCTTGTCCCGCTTCTGGACGCGTGGTTTGCCGGAAAAGAGATCCGGGAGTCCATCACGGACCTTGCGGGATCCAATGAGTACGAGAAACTTCATATTAACAAACAGGCGGAGCACACCCGTGCATTCATCAAGGTTCAGGACGGCTGCAACCAGTTCTGCAGCTACTGCATCATCCCGTATACGAGAGGCCGCGTCAGAAGCCGCCGCCCGGAGGACGTGGAGGAGGAAGTAAAGATCCTGGCAGAGGAAGGTTACAAGGAGATCGTCCTTACCGGAATCCACCTGACCTCCTACGGCATCGACTTCAAGGATGAGGGAATCGATTTCCTGACACTGATCAGGAGACTTCATGAGATCGACGGAATCGAGCGGATCCGCTTTGGTTCCCTGGAACCCCGTGTCATCACAGAAGAGTTCGCGTCGGAGCTTTCCAGGCTTCCGAAGATCTGTCCGCATTTCCACCTGTCCCTGCAGAGCGGATGCGACGATACCTTGAAGCGCATGAACCGCCATTACACCTGCGAGGAATACGCTGACCGCTGTGAGATCTTAAGAAAACACTTCAAGAATCCGGCGATCACGACGGATGTTATCGTCGGATTCCCGGCAGAGACGGACGCGGACTTTGAGACGACAAGGGAATTTCTCGAAAAAGTTCACTTCTACGAGATGCATGTGTTCCCGTACTCCAGACGTGCCGGGACCCGCGCGGACCGGATGCCTGACCAGGTGCCGGAGCCAGTGAAGAAAGAGCGCAGCGCCATTCTCTTAAAACTCGAGAAGAAGATGTCCGGGGAGTACAGAAGCTCCTTTGTCGGAACAGAACAGGAGATCCTTCTGGAGGAACCGGCGACTATCAATGACGAGGTCTACATGACCGGATATACAAAGGAATATGTGAAGGCGGCGATCCGTCTCGACGGACGTGATCCGAAAACACTGAAAAATACGTTCGTTTCGGGCATTCTTGGAGATTTCCTGACAGAGGAGATTCTGCTTCTGAAGGAAAAATAAGTATTTTAGGTCCCAAAATGCCGTAAAATAGTGTTGAAAATCTCGGTTTTGCTGGCTGAAAATAAAAAACAGCGTTAAAATGGGCGAGTAAGTTTTATATTGCACAAAATATGAAAGTAGAGTAGAATAAGGATAGCAACAAAAAGGGCGGCTTTGCGCAAAAAGTGCGGGACAGCCGCCGAAGGACGTGAGGATATTTATGGGCGATATCAGTAATACACAATATTTTAAAGCGGTTCAGGAAGATAAAAAACTGGAGGTCGGTGAGGTTCTCCGTGAGGTCTACGAGGCCCTCACAGAAAAGGGATACAACCCGATCAACCAGATCGTCGGCTATATCATGTCTGGTGATCCGACCTATATTACAAGCTACAAGAGCGCAAGAAGCCTGATCATGAAGGTGGAACGTGACGAGATCCTGGAAGAACTGATGGAGAATTACATCGATACGAGACTCCTCTAGTTTCCGGGAAAGATAAGAAAGAATATGCAGACAGCCGGGAACCACCGGCTGGTTTTGCTATGAGGAAAAACAGATAGGATAATATACGTTATGAGAATACTCGGACTGGATTTCGGTTCAAAGACCGTGGGAGTCGCAGTCAGCGACGGACTTCTCCTGACGGCACAGGGTGTCGAGACCATCGAGCGCAAGGACGAGAATAAACTGCGCAAGACGTGTGCCCGGATCGAGGAGCTGATCGCGGAGTACGAGGTTACGGAGATCGTGCTGGGACTTCCGAAAAATATGGACAATACAGAGGGTGAACGCGTCGAAAAGACGAAAGCCTTCGGAGAAATGCTGGAGCGCCGTACCGGACTTCCGGTGCATTACTGGGATGAACGTCTCACGACCGTTGCTGCGGAACAGATCCTGATGGAGAGCGGAGTGCGCCGCGAGAACAGAAAAGCGGTGATCGATAAAGTCGCTGCGGGGCTGATCTTACAGGGATATCTGGATTGCCTGAAAACGAAGGAAAAAGAATAATACGAAACGATACCTGAGAAATTTTCGTTACTGTACATGTAACCGCTGCCGTGCATCCGGAAGAAGCTGCCGGTGGAAGGTTCTGTAAGCGAAGGTATTGAAAAGTTACACATTTTTCAGAGACAGGAGAATATGTATGGAAGAGAGAAAAATCACATTGGTCGACGATGACCAGACACTGGAATTCTATGTTGTGGAGGAGACAAAATTAAACGGGGCAAACTATCTTCTTGTCACAGACGCGGAAGATGACGATGAGGAAGGCGACTGCTATATCTTAAAGGATATGTCCGGCGCAGACGAGTCTGATGCCCTCTATGAGTTCGTGGAAGATGAGGACGAGCTGGAAGGTCTCATGAAGATCTTCGCGGAGCTTCTTGACGACGTGGATCTCGAGAAACAGTAGAGCACGTACAAAAAGCAGAAAACAAACATTTAATACACAGATACAGACAAACAATCGTATTGACAGTCAGGAAACTTGCCCGTCTGGATGACGGGAAATAGGCGGGTCCTGGTGCTTGGAAAATAAGCTGATCGAATGCAGGACCGGTTGCTGTCTGCGCAGAACGCTGGCAGCAGGAAGGTTTTCGGAGGACAGATGTTGGGGGACAATGAAAATGAACGACGAAACGGTAAAAGGACTGCTGCGCAAGGCAGGACTTAAAGTAACAAATCAGCGTATGATGGTACTTGATATTATTGCGTCCCATCCGGCGGAACATCTGACAGCGGAAGAAATTTATGATTTAGCGAGAGTAAACAGCCCGGAAATCGGACTGGCTACGATATACAGGACTGTACAGGTCCTTTTAGACCTGCATGTAATCGACAAAGTCGCATTTGATGACGGTTTTACCCGGTATGAGCTGAACGGTGAAGAAAGCGCGTCGGGACACCGCCACCACCATGCCATCTGTACCGGCTGCGGAAAGGTGTATTCCCTGGAATCAGACCTTTTGGACAGTCTGGAAGAGGAGGTTATGGAGAAACTGGGCTTTCTCGTGACAAACCACGAGGTAAAGCTCTATGGACTTTGCAGTGAATGCAGGACGAAGAATGAAAATAAGAAAGAGGTTATGAATCGTGAAGAACGTGAAGAATGATACAGCAGACTGCAAAGTCAAAATTATCCCTCTCGGGGGACTGGAACAGATCGGAATGAACATGACAGCCATCGAGTATGGCGACAGCATCATCATTATGGACTGCGGACTTGCATTCCCCAGTGATGACATGCTTGGAATCGATCTTGTCATTCCGGATGTGACCTATCTAAAAGATAATTATGAGAAAGTAAAAGGATTCGTTATTACCCACGGTCATGAGGACCATATCGGAGCGCTTCCGTACGTGTTAAAAATGGTGAACGCGCCGGTCTATGCGACAAAGCTGACCATGGGCTTAATTGATCATAAACTCGAAGAAAACAATATGCTGCGCAGCGTAAAGCGCAAAGTTGTAAAACACGGACAGTCCATCAATCTCGGTTGCTTCCGTGTAGAATTTATCAAGATGAACCACTCTATTGAGGACGCGGCTGCCCTCGCCGTGTTCACACCGGCAGGAATCATCTTAAACACCGGTGACTTCAAGATCGACTACACTCCGGTATTCGGCGATGTGACAGATCTACAGAGATTGGCAGAGCTCGGAAAGAAAGGTGTTCTTGCACTTCTCTGCGACTCCACAAACGCGATCCGTCCTGGATTTACCATGTCCGAGAGAACCGTCGGAAAGACCTTTGATGCGATCTTTGCGGAGCATCAGCAGAACCGTATCATTGTTGCGACATTCGCTTCCAACGTGGACCGTGTCCAGCAGGTCATCAACTCCGCATGCAAGTATGGCAGAAAAGTCGTTGTGGAAGGCCGCAGCATGGTCAACGTCATCGGAACTGCCCAGGAGCTCGGATATATCAATATCCCGGATGGAACGCTCGTGGATATTGAACAGTTAAAGAATTATAAGGAGGAGGATACTGTCCTCATTACAACAGGAAGCCAGGGTGAGTCCATGGCAGCCCTTTCCAGAATGGCATCCTCCATGCACAGAAAGGTCTCCATCACTCCGCGTGATGTGGTTGTTTTAAGCTCCACCCCGATCCCGGGAAATGAGAAGGCCGTATCAAGAGTCATCAACGAGCTCTCCATGAAGGGCGCGAAGGTCATCTCCCAGGATACCCACGTATCCGGACATGCCTGCCAGGAGGAGATCAAGCTTGTCTACTCCTTAGTACGCCCGAAATTTGCGATCCCGATCCACGGCGAGTACCGTCACAGAATGGCACAGAAGGAGCTTGCGATCTCTCTTGGAATCCCGAAGGAGAATGTTGTGATGCTCCACACAGGAGACGTGCTTGAGATCGGTGAGAGCGGAGCGGACGTCATCGATCATGTACAGTCCGGCGGTGTTCTCGTTGACGGACTCGGTGTTGGAGATGTCGGAAACATTGTTCTCCGCGACCGCCAGAACCTTGCCCAGAATGGTATCATCATCGTTGTCCTCACACTGGAGAAGCATTCCAACCAGCTGCTCTCCGGACCTGATATCGTATCCCGCGGCTTCGTCTATGTTCGTGAGTCCGAGGACCTGATGGAAGAGGCTCAGGCAATTGTTGACCAGGCGGTGGCAGACTGCTTAGAGCGCCATGTTTCCGATTGGGGCAAGATCAAGAACATTATCAGAGACAGCTTAAGCGACTTCTTATGGAAGCGCATCAAGAGAAACCCGATGATCCTTCCTATCATCATGGAAGTATAAATGAACCCAGTTAGCCGTGCACTGAGTTGGGCTGAAAATTGTGTTGCAAGCTTGCTTGCATAAGCAATTTTTGGCACAGCTCAGTATAGGGGGAACGCCCCCGGCTTCTTGTTTTCATGCACATGAAAACAAGAAGATACACGGCGGAGCTACCTGCAAGGGAAATGATATGAGCAAGATAACGAGAGAAATCAACAAAATCAGCCTGTTTGTCATCAGCACATCCGGAAGGATCATCCTGTACGGTCTCGCTGCGGTACTCATCGTTACAGGGGCGAGAAGCGCCTACTCCTTCGGACATGGGATTTTCTACGCGCCGGCAATGGAAGCAGAGCCTGGAACAGAAAAGAGTATCAGACTGGACGGGGATGAGTCGGTGGAAGAGGTCGGAAAGATCTTAAAGAAAGCCGGTCTGATCCGCGATGCCCGCACATTTACGATCCAGGCAAAATGCTATGGATATGAAGTGAACGCGGGAACCTACGAGTTAAACACCTCGAAGGATTCCAAGGAGCTGATCAATATTTTAAAGGAAAATCCGGACGATACCGCGAAGGAAGACACAAAATCATGATCACGGAAAACAGACTTACGACTTATATAAATTCCCTGGCCCAGGGAGACGGATCGCTTATTGAGACGATCGCTGAGAATGCTGTGAAGAACAGGGTTCCGATCATCCGCAGGGAGACAGCATCGCTCTTAAAGACGATGGTGACGCTGGTGGCTCCGAACAGGATCCTTGAAGTTGGAACTGCGGTCGGATACTCGGCACTTTTGATGGCATCGGTGATGCCAAAAGAGTGCCGGATCACGACCATTGAAAAATATGAAAAGAGGATCCCGGAGGCGAAGGAAAACTTCCGCCTTGCTGGGATGGAAGAAAAAATCACGCTGCTGGAGGGCGATGCCGGGGAAATCCTTGCGGGTCTTTCCGGCTCCTTTGATTTTATCTTCATGGACGCGGCAAAGGGCCAGTACATCAACTGGCTGCCGGATATCCTGCGCCTTCTGCGGGATGGCGGACTTTTAATGTCTGACAATGTCCTCCAGGACGGAACGATCATGGAATCGCGTTACGCGGTGGAGCGGCGTGACCGGACGATCCACGAGCGGATGCGGGAGTATTTATATACGTTAAAACATATGGATGAATTCGAGACTTCGATCCTGCCGGTGGGCGACGGGGTCGCGCTCAGTGTGAAAAAAGGAAGCGGTCCGGCAAAATAGAGACGGACTTGTTTCATGCGGTCAGCGCAGCGGGTCTGCAGACCGGTTGAACATTTGGAAAGGATGAATTATGAGAAAAACAGAACTTCTGATTCCGGCAGGAAGCCTTGATGTCTTAAAGACAGCCGTTATCTACGGCGCTGATGCTGTATATCTCGGCGGTGAGGCATTCGGCCTCCGCGCCAAGGCGAAAAACTTTACGAACGAAGAGATCATGGAGGGCATCAAATTTGCCCATGACCACGGCGTAAAGGTGTATATCACAGCGAATATTCTCGCGCACAACGACGACCTTGCAGGTGTTGAGGAGTATTTTGAGGAGTTAAAGACGATCCGTCCGGACGCTCTCATTATCTCAGACCCGGGTGTTTTCACCATCGCAAAGCGGGTACTCCCGGATATGGAGATCCATATCAGCACCCAGGCGAACAATACAAACTATGGAACATATCTCTTCTGGCATGAGCTCGGCGCAAAGCGTGTGGTTTCCGCCAGAGAGTTATCTTTAAAGGAGATCAAGGAGATCCGGGAGCATATCCCGGAGGACATGGAGATCGAGAGCTTCATCCACGGCGCGATGTGCATTTCCTACTCCGGAAGATGCCTGCTCAGCAACTTCTTTACGGGCCGCGACGCGAACCAGGGTGCCTGTACCCATCCGTGCCGCTGGAAATACTCCGTTGTGGAGGAGACGAGACCGGGCGAGTATATGCCGGTATACGAGAATGAGCGAGGAACCTATATTTTCAACTCCAAGGATCTCTGCATGATCGAGCATGTGCCGGAGATGATCGACGCCGGAATCGACAGCTTTAAGATCGAAGGCCGCATGAAGACGGCGCTTTATGTGGCGACAGTTGCCAGAACCTACCGCAAAGCCATCGATGACTATCTGGAGAATCCGGAGAAATATAAGGCGAACATGGAGTGGTACAAGGAAGAGATCGGAAAGTGCACTTACCGTGAGTTTACCACAGGCTTTTACTTTGGAAAACCGACGTCCGAGACCCAGATCTACGACAGCAACACGTATGTAAAGAACTATATCTATCTCGGAACTGCGGAAGAGCGCGATGCGAGAGGATTCGCGAAGATCGAGCAGAAGAATAAGTTCTCCGTCGGTGAGACCATCGAGATCATGAAACCGGACGGAAGAAATATTTCCGCCCTCGTCCGCGGCATCTACACCGAGGAAGGCGAGAGCCAGGAGAGCGCACCGCATCCGAAACAGGTCCTCTACATCGACCTGGACGGGGAAGTGGAGCAGTACGATATTCTGCGAAAGAAAGAGGCAGAGTAAGAGATTACCGGGTGGCGATTCCCTGAGTAGAAATGTTCACAGCACGCAGAGCTGGCTGGGATCCTGCGGGGCTGGAGGGAAACATTTTCAGAGTTGACAGAATTGCAGATAATAATGTGAAAGACTGGAAAGGAGGCATAATTGTGGCGGTAGTTTTTGGCATCCTTGGAATATTATGCCTCATTTATTACGGCGTGATCGTGATCTACTCCGGCGCGGGAACTTCGTTCTCGGCGATCTGGATCATACTGGCGCTGGGATTTTTTGCCGCGGCCGCGGTGATGAAGTTTTACCCGAGATTCCGCGACAAGATTCCGGTGCAGCTGGAAGTGGCGGTGATCACGTTTTTTTCAGCCGTCGCCTTTATTTTTGTCGTGGTGGAACTCATGATGGGTTTCAGCGCTATCTCCTTCCAGAAGGAGAGTGTGAACTACGTGATCGTCCTCGGCGCCCAGGTGCGCGGAAACAAGATCAGCCGCACCCTGGAGCGGCGCCTGGATAAGGCGGTGGAGTACGCGGCCTATCATCCGAACACGGTGTTCGTCCTTTCCGGCGGACAGGGCGATGATGAGGATGTGACGGAGGCATCCGCCATGTACCGATATATGAAGAGCCGTGGGGTGCCGGATTACCAGCTCCTCTTAGAGGAATCGTCCCGCAGCACTTACGAAAATATGGTATACAGTAAGATTCTGATTACGGAAAGAGAACGTCTCCGCCGGGCAACGCTGCGCGCGGCCATGGCGGAATACGGTTACCTTCTTCCGCCGGATGAGGAAATCACGATCCGCGTGGGCATCCTCACCAGCAATTTCCACGAACTCCGGGCAAAAGGAATCGCAAGACACGTCGGAATCCCGAATGTCAGCGGAATTTCCGCGAAGTCGGATCCGGTGCTTTTCGCACATTTTTGTGTCAGAGAGTGTTTTGCGATATTAAAAGATAAATTTGTGGGAAATATGTAAATAAGGGCATCAAGGTCAGGAATCCGACGCAAGCTTGCCCGCAGGAGAGGGCATGACCTTGAGACCCGCCAAAAACATGAGTAAGTAGCCATTTTTTCGCAGAAAAAATGAGCGGATTACGAATGTTTTTGAGGGTGCTATGTGCCGGTGGCACATGATCAGCACCGACCGGAGCGGAGCGCAGACGTGGAAGCACGAAGTGCGGAGCGATCCGGTTACAACTATAGCCTAAAGCACAACAGAAAGGACATTCAGATATGGAGAGCCAGATTGAATCAGTCAAAGCCCTTGACGCGTACCGGCTTCGGCAGGTAAAACATATCCCGGAACTGAATTCCGACGGTATGATCTTAGAGCATAAAAAAACAGGCGCAAATATATTCCTCATGAGCAACGAGGACAATAATAAAGTATTCTGCATCGGTTTCCGGACGCCGCCGTCAGACAGCACCGGCGTTCCGCATATCATCGAGCATACCGTGCTCTGCGGATCTGATAAATTCCCGGTGAAGGATCCATTTGTGGAGCTCGTCAAGGGATCCTTAAACACCTTCTTAAACGCCATGACTTACCCGGATAAGACCGTTTATCCGATCGCAAGCTGCAACGACACTGATTTCCAGAACCTCATGGACGTTTACATGGACGCGGTCTTCCACCCGAATATCGGAAAAGAGAAGAAAATCTTCATGCAGGAAGGCTGGCACTACGAGCTGGAAGAGCCGGAAGGCGAGCTCACCTACAACGGCGTTGTATACAACGAGATGAAGGGCGTGTTCTCCTCCCCAGAGAGTGTCCTGGACAGCTATATCCATACGGCAATGTTCCCGGATACCTGCTACGGCGTGGAGTCCGGCGGAGATCCGGAAGACATTGTAAAGCTGAACTACGAGGATTACCTCGCGTTCTATCATAAATATTATCATCCGTCCAACAGCTATATCTACCTCTACGGCGATATGGACATGGCGGAGAAATTAAGATGGCTGGATGAGGAGTACCTCGGAAAGTACGACAGAAAAGAGATCGATTCTGAGATCCAGATCCAGAAGAAATTCAAGGAACCCATCGAGAGGGAGATCTTCTACTCCGTATCCGAGTCCGAGAGCCTTGACCACGCGACCTACCTTTCCATCAATACCCAGGCGGGAAATGAACTCTCCCCGAAGGAGTACGTGGCATTCCAGATCCTGGAGTATGTGCTCTTAGATGCCCCGGGCGCGCCGCTTAAGAAAGCGCTTCTGGATGCCGGGATTGGCGATGACATCATGGGCGGCTACGAGTATGGGATCTTACAGCCGTATTTCTCCGTGATCGCGAAGAACGCGGAGAGAGAGCAGAAGGACGAGTTCGTAAAGATCGTAAAGGCGGAGTTAAAGAAGCTCGCGGACGGCGGCATCGACAAAAAGTGCCTGAAAGCCGGAATCAACAACTATGAATTCCAGTACCGCGAGGCGGATTATGGCTCCACGCCGAAGGGACTCATGTACGGTCTCCAGTGCCTGGACAGCTGGCTCTACGGCGGCGATCCGATGATGCACTTAGAGTATGAGGACACCTTCGCGGCGTTGAAGAAAGGCGCGGACAGCGGATATTTTGAGGGACTGATCAGGACATACCTTCTTGACAACCCGTACGAGGCTGTTGTGATCGCGAGCCCGAAGAAGAACCTCGCCGCACGGATCGAGGAGCAGACGGCGAAAAAGTTAAAAGAATATAAGGACAGTCTCTCTAAAGAGGAGATCGAGACTCTGGTACGCCAGACGAAGGAATTAAAGGAATACCAGGATACCCCGTCACCGAAGGAGGATCTCGAGAAGATCCCGATGCTCACGAGAGAGGAGATCGGAAGGGAACCGGCGAAGCTGATCTTCGAGGAGACGAAGCTGGACGGCATCACAGTGGTCCGCCACAACATGTTCACGTCAGGGATCGGTTATCTGAAGGTCCTCTTCAACACGGACCGGATTCCGATGGAGGACCTGCCGTATCTCGGACTCTTAAAATCTGTCCTTGGATATGTGGATACGAAAAATTACAGCTACAGCGATTTAAGCAGCGAGATCTTTTTAAACAGCGGTGGAATTTCCTTCTCCGTGACATCTTACCCGGATCTCACAAAGGCAGGAAGCTTCACAGGTGTCTTTGTCTGCAGCGCGAGAGTGCTCTACGAGAAGCTTGACTTCGGCTTCGAGATCCTGGAGGAGATCCTTAACCGCTCTGTTCTCGATGATGAGAAGCGGTTAAACGAGATCCTAAGCGAGGGAAAATCAAAGTCCCAGATGAAACTCATGGGATCCGGCCACACGGCGGCAGTCGCGAGAGCCACATCCTACTTCTCTGACACATCCTACTATAACGATATGACAGGCGGGATTGGATACTTTAAGTTCCTGGAGGACTGTGCGAAGAACTTTGACGAGAAGAAGAGCGAGATCATCGCAGGTCTGAAGCGTGTGATGGAAGCTCTTTTTACAAGGGAGAACATGACCGTCAGCTACACGGCGGACGACGAGGGATTCTCTTACCTCGGGAATGCTATGAAGAAGCTCTCTGAGAAGCTTCCGGCGGGCAGCGGAAAAATCTATCCGTTTACGGCACCGAAGGAGAATTTAAACGAGGGATTCACTTCTTCCTCAAAGGTCAACTATGTGGCACACTGTGGAACCTTCGCGGGAAGCGGATATTCCTACACAGGCGCGCTTCGGATCCTGAAGGTGATGCTGAGCTACGATTACCTCTGGATCAACATCCGCGTGAAGGGCGGCGCTTACGGCTGTATGAGCGGCATTGGACGTTCCGGCGAGGGATATTTTGTCTCTTATCGCGATCCGGAAGTGAAGAAGAGCGATGATATCTATCTCGGCATTCCGGCTTATCTGGAGAACTTCGAGGCGGATGAGCGCACCATGACAAAATATGTCATCGGAACCATCAGCGATATCGACACACCGCTGACCTCGTCCTTACAGGGAAGCCGCGGACTCTCCGCATGGTATTCCGGAGTGACGGACGAGATGCTGAAGAAGGAGCGCGAGGAGATCTTAAACGCGACTGTGGAAGACATCCGCGCCCTTGCACCGATCACGAAGGCGATCCTTGAGACTGGCGCGGTATGCGTGGTCGGAAATGAGGATAAGATCAAGGCAGACAGCGAGATATTTAAGGAGATCAAGCCGCTGTTTGCATAATACCAAGGGAAAAAAGGCCGGAACTTCGACGCAGGCTTGCCTGCAGGAGAAGTTTTGACCTTTTGGCCCGCCAAAAGCATGAGTAAGTAGCCATTTTTCGAAGAAAAATGAGCGGATTACGAATGCTTTTGAAGGTTGCGGGAGCACGCAGTGCGGAGCAACCTGGTATGAGAGAGATTACCAAGGGAAAAAAGGCCGGAACTTCGACGCAGGCTTGCCTGCAAGAGAAGTTTTGACCTTTTGGCCCGCCAAAAGCATGAGTAAGTAGCCATTTTTCGAAGAAAAATGAGCGGATTACGAATGCTTTTGAAGGTGCTATGTGCCGGTGGCACATGTCCAGCACCGACTGGAGCGAAGCGTAGATGCGGGAGCAATTCGGCATGGGAGAGATACATATAAAAGCATTAAGGAGATTTCATGAAAAAGGGATATAAATCTGGTTTTGTGACATTGATCGGACGCCCGAACGTTGGTAAGTCCACGCTGATGAACCACCTGATCGGACAGAAGATCGCGATCACATCGGAAAAACCGCAGACCACGAGAAACAGGATCCAGACCGTGTATACAGACGAACACGGGCAGATTATCTTCCTTGATACACCGGGCATCCACAAGGCAAAAAACAAGCTTGGTGAGTACATGGTGAATGTAGCGGAGCACACACTCCGCGAGGTGGATGTGATCTTATGGCTCGTGGAGCCGGGAACCTACATCGGTTCCGGCGAGCAGCATATCTTAAAGGTGCTGCAGACCGTAAAGACGCCGGTGATCCTCGTCATCAACAAAATCGATACGGTGAAGAAAGAGGATATCTTAAAGACTATCGAGACTTATAAGGACGCGTACCACTTTAAAGAGGTGATCCCGGTATCCGCGATGAAGAAGACAAACACGGATACCCTGATCCACACGATCTTCCAGTATCTGCCGGAGGGACCGCAGTATTACGATGAGGACACTGTCACGGACCAGCCGATGCGCCAGATCGCCGCGGAGCTGATCCGCGAGAAGGCACTCCGCATGATGTCTGACGAGATCCCCCACGGAATCGCAGTCACCATCGAGCGCATGACAGAGCGTGACAATGGTATCTTTGACATTGATGCCACGATCATCTGCGAACGTGAGTCCCATAAGGGAATCGTCATCGGAAAAGGCGGCCAGATGTTAAAACGCATCGGTACCTCCGCCAGGATCGAGATCGAAAACCTTATGGACACGAAGGTCAACTTAAAGCTCTGGGTCAAGGTCCGCAAGGAATGGAGAGATTCCGAGCTCTACATGAAGAACTACGGTTATAATTCGAAAGACATTTAAGATATGAGAGAACAGGTGATTCTGACCGGGATGGTCATTAAATCCGCCCCGGCGGGCGAATACGACAGAAGACTTGTGATCCTGACCTGTGAACGGGGAAAGATCACGGCTTTCGCCAGAGGCGCAAGAAGACCGGGAAGCACGCTGATGGCGGCATCCGCGCCTTTTGTATTCGGCACGTTTGCCCTCTATGAGGGCCGGGATGCCTACTCTCTCGTCTCTGTGGATGTACAGAACTACTTCCGGGAGATCACGGAGGATATGGAGGCGGCGTGTTACGGCTCCTATTTTCTGGAGTTTGCGGACTACTACGGGAGAGAAAATCTGGAGGCAGTGGAGACCTTAAAGCTTCTCTATCAGTCCCTCAGGGCGCTCTTGAAAAGCGCGATCCCCAATCGCCTTGTGCGGGCAGTCTTCGAACTGAAACTCATGGAGATCAACGGTGAGTATATGGAAAAGCCTCTGGGAAGACTGGAAGATTCCACGATCTATACATGGGAGTACGTCCTTGCGTCGCCGGTGGAAAAGCTCTATACCTTTACGGTCACAGAGAAAGTTCTGGAAGAATTTACGAAGTGCGTAGCGGAAAATAAGCGGCGATTCGTAGATAAAACCTTCCATTCACTTGACATTTTGGATGTTCTTGTATATAAATAGGGTAATCCTTAAAAATAGCGGACATCTGTGCGGCTTATTCGTACAGTCGGAGATACCGGAATATCCGTGCGTAACGATGAAGGTACTGGAGCGTTACGGATTTTTAGGGATAAGGAGGAATTCATGAAAAAAGGACAGACGGCAGCAGCCATTCTTCTTCTTTCGCTTGCCTTAAACGGCTGCGGCGGAGGAAACGGAACGACCGCATTTGCCCCGACGGAGACCAGCCTTTATGTCACAAAGGAAGGAACCGTTACCAGCGCAGATGTGGAGACTTACGAGAATGATTACTACAGTGCTGATGAATTAAAAGCTTACGCAGAAGAAATGCTGGGCGTGTTTGAGAGTGGAAATCAGTCCGGAAGCAGCGAAAAAAAGGCTGAGATCGCGGAATGCACCGTGAAGGACGGAACTGCAAAGCTTCTCATCAAATTTCCGGACCCGGAGGAATATCTTCGTTTCGCGAAAGAGTATCCGGATACTGAGAGTGGGATCCGGATTGAGAGCCTGGATGTCGTTTCCGTTCCGGATGGGGTGGAAAAGGGCTATATCGTCGGATCCACGTTCTACAAGGCGGGAGACGAGAATACCGAGGTCTCCGCTGTGGATATAACAAAACAGAAAAAGCTTTATGTGGTATGTGTGAAGGGCAGCGCAAAGATCCAGACAGACGGACAGGTCCGGTATGTGTCTGAGGGTGTGACCCTTAACGGAAGTATGGCCGAGACACCGGAAGGTGAGACGTCCTATATTATATTTAAATAGTGAAAAACTGTTCAGCTGGTCTGCGCGTTTTCCTGCGCCGGCCGTAAGAAAACACTGTTTGAAGGGCTGGACAGTTACAATAGAAGAATTACTCTGCCGCGCAGACCAGCACGGACAGAAAGAGATCAAGAGGAGAGTCACAATGGAAAAGACAATGGAAAAAATTGTAGCACTTGCGAAATCCAGAGGCTTTGTTTATCCGGGTTCCGAGATTTACGGAGGTCTTGCAAACACATGGGATTACGGAAATCTGGGTGTAGAGCTTAAGAATAACGTAAAGCGCGCATGGTGGAAGAAATTCATTCAGGAGAACCCGTACAACGTAGGTGTTGACTGCGCGATCTTAATGAACTCCCAGACATGGGTGGCATCCGGACATATCGGCGGTTTCTCGGATCCGTTAATGGACTGTAAGGCATGTAAAGAGCGTTTCCGTGCCGATAAGCTCATCGAGGATTACATGGCAGAGAAAGGCGTTGAGCCGGAGACTCCGATCGACGGCTGGAGCCAGGAGCAGATGAAGAAGTACATCGATGATAACCAGATCCCGTGCCCGAGCTGCGGAAAGCATGACTTCACAGATATCCGTCAGTTCAACTTAATGTTCAAGACATTCCAGGGCGTTACCGAGGATGCAAAGAACACGGTTTACTTGAGACCGGAGACAGCACAGGGTATCTTCGTAAACTTCAAGAACGTACAGAGAACCTCCAGAAAGAAAGTTCCGTTCGGTATCGGACAGATCGGTAAGTCCTTCCGTAACGAGATTACACCGGGTAACTTCACATTCCGTACCAGAGAGTTCGAGCAGATGGAGTTAGAGTTCTTCTGCAAACCGGGTACAGACCTTGACTGGTTCGCATACTGGAAACAGTACTGTATCAAGTGGCTGCAGGATCTCGGCATCAAGCCGGACGAGATGCGCGCCCGCGACCATTCTCCGGAAGAGCTTTGCTTCTACAGTAAGGCAACCACAGACCTTGAGTTCTTATTCCCGTTCGGCTGGGGAGAGCTCTGGGGAATCGCAGACAGAACCGATTATGACCTGACGCAGCATCAGAATGTATCCGGTCAGGATATGTCTTACTTTGATGATGAAGTAAATGAGAAATACATTCCGTATGTAATCGAGCCGTCTCTCGGTGCAGACCGTGTGACACTTGCATTCCTTTGCTCCGCATACGACGAGGAAGAGTTAGAGGGCGGCGATGTCCGCACCGTTATGCACTTCCATCCGGCAATCGCTCCGGTGAAGGTTGGTATCCTTCCGTTATCCAAGAAGTTGAACGAGGGTGCAGAGAAGGTATATGCAGAGCTTTCCAAGTACTATAACTGTGAGTTCGATGACAGAGGAAATATCGGTAAACGTTATAGAAGACAGGATGAGATCGGTACTCCGTTCTGCGTAACCTATGACTTTGATTCTGAGACAGACGGTGCGGTTACGGTTCGTGACAGAGATACCATGGAGCAGGTTCGTATCCCGATCGCAGAGTTAAAGAGCTATTTTGAGGAAAAATTAAGCTTCTAATTACTGGAAAAATCAGTGATTAGGACAGGATGAGGCGGCTGGATCTTATGTCAGACCGCCTCTTTCTTCTATAAAATAGAAAAATGCGATAGTTTGAGTATGAAACTGTCCGCGCAGGAAAGACATAAAGGAAAGAAAAACAAGATGGAAAAGAAGAGAATCATCCTGGCATCCGGTTCCCCGAGACGGAAAGAACTGCTTCTGCAGATCGGAATCGTCCCGGAGATCATCGTGAGCCACGTGGAGGAGAAGATCACATCGGATGAGCCCTCGGGGGTAGTTATGAGCCTTGCGGAGCAGAAAGCCGTTGATGTTGCGGAAGATATGCCGGAAGGCGCGGTAGTCTTAGGATCTGATACGGTCGTTGCGGCAGATGGAAAGATCCTCGGAAAACCGAAGAGCCATGAAGAGGCATATGAGATGATAAAAAGACTCGCGGGACGCAGCCATCAGGTCTATACGGGCGTGTGCATCGTGAAAAAAGGAACTGCGGGAGAGAAAGATACCGTTGTTTCTTTCTACGATGAGACGGACGTGAACGTGTCCACGATGACAGAGGCGGAGATCCGTGAGTACGCGGATTCCGAGGAGCCCATGGACAAGGCTGGATCTTATGCGGTCCAGGGATTTTTTGCGAGATATATTGAGGGATTAAAGGGATCCTACGCGAATGTGATGGGACTTCCGGTGCATTTGGTGTACCAGAAATTGAAAGAACTTGGCGCTGTGTAGAAGTGGAGACAGAAATATGGGAAAATGGAACCGATGGGGACGGACGCTTAGCGTAGTCGTCCTCGCGGCAGCAGTCGTCTGCGGATGCGGCGTGAAGGAAACGCTGCTTTCCGGCAGAAAAAGTGAAAGAGAGTACGGGAAAGCCGAGACCATGGTGATCGTCACCACGGAGCGGCTCCGTTATGAAGAATTATATACAGACAAGATCTGGGATACGGTGGTGGACGAGTCTGGAACTACCTTCGAGGAGACATTGCTGTCCCAGATCCATGATTTCTTAAAGGAATTAAAGACCATGAGCCGCATGGCGGACGAGGAAAAAGTCACGCTCTCCGGAAAAGAGCGGGAACTGGCAAAACAGGCAGCGGCTCAGTACATGAAAGAACTGAAAAACGCCGGGGAGAGTTCCGAAATCGACAAAGATGTGGTAGAATCTTTATATGAAGACTACTGGAAGACCGAAAAACTGGTGGAGACGCTGACGGGCAGCGTCAACCTGGAAGTCAGCGACAGCGAGGCGAAGGTCATCACCGTGGATGAGATCGTGCTCTCCGATAAGGACCAGGCGGATGAGGCGTTAAAGAAAGTCCAGATGGAAGGAACCGACTTTATGACCGTTGCAAAGGAGGTTTCTGAGGATCAGGAGATCGAGAAGAAGATCTCCAGAGGCTTGAGACCGGAGGCTTACGAAAAGGCTGCTTACGCCCTGGCCACAGGGGAGATCAGCGATGTGATCGAGGCGGATGGAAAATATTATATCCTGCGCTGCGTCAACGACTACGATGAAGCTGCCACAAAGGCCCGGAAGGAAGAGATGGTCCGGGAGAAGAGGAATGAGGTGTTTTACGAGACCTACTTGGAGTACGCGGCGAAGGTCCATCTCGCGAAGGATGACAGCCTGTGGAAGAATCTCTCAATAACAGATGGAGAGAGGACATCGGCGGACTTTTTCGAGATATTTGAAACAGTATGTAAAGGTACAGACAGTTAACAGCTTAAAAATATTCACCAGGTCCGCACAGCTGTAATGACATAAGAGTATATTTTAAGTTACTGTACACGGGTAGGAATTTTCTGAACTGAAAATTCCGTACAATACAGTGGTGGTAGTGGATTTTGCCGATTCGGAATGCGAAGCATCGGCAAAATCAGTTACTGTTTGCGCAAAGCGTGAACAGTAACTATTTTAAGCAGGACAGATATGGAACAGGTAAAAAGTTCCAGACATAATCAGGGAAACAACATGCGGAGGTAAATAATGGTTGCATTAAAGATCGAAGAGCAGAAAGCGTTTACGGCAGGGCTTTTCATCGGGGAGATCTTTGATAAATTTCTGGTGCGGGAAGCGGAGATCGTGACCTACAACCAGTTCACGATCGACGGAAAGGTCCGTCAGGGCTATTTTTCCGAAGAGGAACTGGAAGAAAACAGGATCGAAGAGTACTCTTCATGGAAGACCTTAAAGCCGGTCTGCTACTCCTTAATAAAAGGAAAACGGCTTCCGGAGAGCTTCCGCATTGTATTTCAGATGCCCCCATCCGCCAGAGACCGGTTCGTTGCCGGAAAAATCCCGGGAATCTATCCGGATCAGGTCGGCGGGCTTTACATCAATATCCAGTATGAGAACCACGAGATGATCTGCGTTACAGGGACGTCCATGAAGCAGTTTACCTTGGACAGGACGTTAGAGAATGAGTGGGATGAGAATGTAAAGAAGTTCTTAAAAAAGAACGGGGTAGTCTTCAGTTAGGCAGCCGGTTCCTGCGGGTAGCAGGGAACGGGATGAGAAACTTGGGGAAAGGGGTTACTTATCATGAAAAAATTTGCAGAGCTTCAGTATGTCCGTCCGGACATGGAAAAAATCTTCGCGCGCGTATCGGGGGATATCGCAGTGTTGAAGGAAGCAAAGAACTACGAGGAATTTCGGAATGCCTATATGGATTATGTGGAAGCCGACACAGAGCTTGAGACATCAAAGACTGTCGCCCATATCCGGAATACGATCAATCTTTTAGATGAATTCTATGAGGCGGAGATGGTATATTTCAACAGCCAGATGCCGAAATATGAAATCCTGAAAAAAGAGATGGGCGAGGTGATCGTGGCATCTCCGTTTAAGGCTGAGATGGAAAAAGAATTCGGCACGATCCTGATCCAGAATATGGAGGCCCAGAAACAGCTTTCTGACGAATCTATCGTGGATGATCAGGTGAAAGAGGCAGAGCTTGTCAGCCGCTTTATGAAAACGCAGGCAGCTGCTACCGTGGAATTTAAGGGAGAGCAGATCGGAAACTACGGACTCTTAAAGATCATGCAGAGCACAGACCGTGCGGAGAGAAAAGAGGCGTTTGAGGCATGGGCAAAGCTCTATGAGGGAATTGCACCGACGTTAGAGGAGGTTTATGACGGTCTTGTAAAGGTCCGTGCCGGTATGGCAAAGAAGCTTGGATTTAAGAGCTTTATTCCGATGGGATATCTGCGCCGCCGTCGTTTTGACTATACGGAAAAGGAGCTGGAGGTATTCCGGAAACAGGTCCGCGAGGTCGTGGTTCCGGCAGCGGCAAAGCTGTACGAGCGTCAGAAGGAAGCTCTTGGGATCGATACACTCTATTATTATGACGAATCCATCGCTTCTCCGTCCGGAAATCCGGTTCCGATCGGAGATAAGGAATATCTTGTCGGCGAAGCCCAGAAGATGTACCGTGAGCTTTCCAAGGAGAGCGGAGAGTTCTTTGATTTCATGATGGAGTACGAGCTTTTCGATCTGGACTCCAAGCACGGAAAACGCGCCGGCGGATACTGTACGACACTCCCGCAGTATCATGCACCGTTTATTTTTTCAAACTTTAACGGAACCGACGCAGATGTCAATGTTCTGACCCATGAGGCTGGTCACGCGTTTGCAGGATTTACAGCGGCAAAATACCAGAAGACCCCGGAATTATGTCATTCCACCAGTGAGATCAATGAGATCCATTCCATGAGCATGGAGCTCTGGACTTATCCGTGGATGGAGAATTTCTTTGGAGATAAGGCAGAGGAATACCGCAGAGAGCATCTGGCAGACGCTCTTATGAAGATCCCGTATATGCTCTGCGTAGACGAATATCAGCATAAGGTATTTGAAAATCCGGAAATGACCACAATGGAGCGGAGAGCAGTCTGGAGCGGTCTGGAGAAGATCTACATGCCCTGGAGAAATTATGCAGGAAATGAGTTCCTCGAGAGTGGAGCATTCTGGATCAAACAGCAGCATATCTTCCTGTATCCGTTCTACTATGTGGATTACGCGATGGCACAGATGGGCGCCTTTGAGTTCTACACAAAGATGAAGGAAGACCGGAAGGCAGCTTGGGCAGATTATTATAAGCTCTGCGCAGCGGGCGGATCCATGGGATACTTCGACCTTCTGAAATACAGCGGACTTCACAAGGTGCTGGAGGATGGTTCTGTGAAGATCATCCTGAAGGGCGTGTTTGAGGAGTTAGGGCTGTAAGAGTACTGTGGGGAGAAAACAGAATTGTTTTCTTACGGTCAGCGCAGCAAGTGCGCAGACCTACTGACCAGTAACATAAAATCTAAAATGAGGCAGTGGGACATATTCTTTTTAGAGTAGTTCTGCTGCCTCTTTTATACACAGATAATGAACCCAAATGCGTGTATACATGAGACATGGCATTTATTGAGCAAAGTTCGCTGTTTTTCGGAAACCTTCCAGAGAACGGAAAAAATTGTAACATTTACTCATTAGTTTTCAGAAAAAAGTAAGGAAAAAAAGGTCGAAATATGATACGATAGGGGTATTAGGAATAAGTCTAAAAGGAGGAAAAATCATGGAGCAGATCAATATCCTGGTAGTGGATGATGAAAAAGAGATCGCGGACCTTGTAGAGATCTATCTGGTCAGCGATGGATATAAAGTATTTAAGGCAAATAACGCGAAAGAGGGACTGGAGATCCTGGATCAGGAGGAGATCCATCTGGTACTCTTAGACATTATGATGCCGGGAATGGACGGTCTTGAGATGTGCAGGAAGATCCGCGAGACCAACAATATTCCGATCATCATGCTGAGCGCAAAATCCACGGATCTCGATAAGATCCTGGGTCTGGGAACCGGCGCGGACGATTATGTGGTAAAGCCGTTCAACCCGCTGGAGCTCACGGCCCGCGTGAAATCCCAGCTCCGCCGCTACACCCAGTTAAACCCTAACAGCAGCACCGGAAAAGCGGCAAAGAACGAGATCTCGATCCGCGGCCTCTCCATCAATAAAGATAACCACAAGGTCGTTGTCTACGGCGAGGAGATCAAGCTGACGCCCATCGAGTTCGATATCCTGTACCTTCTGGCATCGAATCCCGGCCGGGTGTTCAGCACCGACGAGATCTTTGAGAAGGTATGGAACGAGAAAGTATACGAGGCAAACAACACCGTCATGGTACATATCCGGAGACTCCGCGGAAAAATGAAAGAGGACACGAGACAGGATAAGATCATCACAACGGTCTGGGGGGTAGGATACAAAATTGAAAAATGATTGGAGCAGAAGCTTTTACAGGCAGATCGCGGTGAACATCTGTTACAGTGCCCTGATCGCATGTCTGGTGGACGCGTTCCTCATCATGAATATGAACTTCCTTCTGGCGTACCTGGACCAGACCAGATACGCGAATCTGTTGATCCTGCAGATCTTTAAGATGGGTACGATCACCACGATCCTCTATGTGATCGTTGGAATCGGGATCTTTGCGCTGGCGTTTCTCATGATCGAGAAGAAAAATATGAAGTATATAGGGAAGATCGCGGTGGCGATCCAGAATATCTCCGAGGGCGACTTAAACACCCAGATCGAGGTGGTGGGGGACAACGAGTTCTCCGCCATGGCATCGAACCTGAACCGGATGGAAGCGGATATCCGGAAGCTCATGGATAAGGAACGAGAGTCGGAGCGGACGAAGAATGAGCTGATCACGAACGTGGCCCACGACTTAAGGACACCGTTGACTTCCATTATCGGTTATCTGGAACTCCTGTCTTCCGGACCGGCCATCAGCCTGGATATGCAGAAAAAGTATATCGATATCGCCTATGTGAAGGCAAAGCGTCTGGAAAAACTCATTGAGGACCTGTTCGGATTCACGAAGATGAATTACGGAAAGATATCCATGAATGTTGGAATGGTGGATATCGTAAAGCTCTTAGGACAGCTTTTGGAGGAATTTTATCCGAGCTTCGCGGACAAGGACCTGACCTATGAGCTCAAGAGCAATGTCCCGTCCCAGATCATCACGGCGGACGGAAACCTTCTGGCGAGACTTTTTGATAATCTGATCAACAACGCCATCAAGTACGGTGCCGAGGGAAAGAAGGTCCTGATCCAGGTATTCGCGAAGGACGATATCGTCACGGTGTCTGTCACGAACTATGGCTATGTGATCCCGGCGGAGGAACTGCCGTTGATCTTCAACAAGTTCTACCGGGTAGAGCAGTCGAGGTCCTCAAAGACAGGGGGAACGGGTCTTGGTCTTGCCATCGCAAAGAATATCGTGGACATGCACGGCGGAACGATCTCCGTGGCCAGCGACCTGAACGGAACGGTGTTCACGGTGAAGCTGAAGGTGGATTTTGATGTGAATAAAGAAAATTTTGGTATGATCCAGTAAAGAGAGATAACAGCTGTTCAGCAAAAACGCATATTTCCTGCTCTGACGGCAGAAAAGCGGCTGAGAATACTGAACAGGGATACCCGTTGATCAATGATAGGAAGAATGTATGAGAAATAAAAAGAAACAGTTGCTGTTTGGCTGTCTTGCGGCCCTGGTCCTGTCCGCGGGGGCATTCCCGGCCTTTGCCCAGGACCAGGACAGCTTCAGCACAAACATGGAGTCCGGCTCGCAGAATTCTGTGCCGGTGGCGGTGGACATCACGGCAGTTTACGGAAGAAATGCGAAGCCCGGAAGCTTTGTGCCCATAAAGGTCAGCATCTACGGCCAGACGGAGGCACCGTTTTCCGGCACACTTACTGTCTCTACTTTGGAGAGTGATAACGATGAAGGCACGGAGGAATACGAGTATTCGTACCAAGTAGAGGTGGGACCGGCGGAGACGAAGACGATGGAGTTCTATGTCCCCTTAGGACAGAAGAGCGGGACGATCCACCTGACATTAAAAGACGGGAAGAAGAAGACCATGGGGGAGACCTCCATGGATTTTGACGTTTCTAAGGACGAAAACCGTCTGTTTGCAGGTGTCCTGGAGAACAAGTCAGGAAGTCTCTCATGGATTGACGGGATTGGGCTGAACTATGGAATGCTCACCACACGGGTCGTTGAGATCCCAGGGGAAGACTTTCCGGAAGATTCCAGGGGATTTTCCATGTTTAATGTGCTCCTCATAAACGGATATGACTGCCGGACACTGAACGATGTCCAGAGAGAAGCCGTCCTCACATGGGTGGAAAATGGCGGAACACTGCTTATCGGAACGGGAAGAGACAGGGATAAGACCCTGGATATCCTGGGAGAGGCAGAGCCGAAGGTCAGCTTAAGGGATCCGGAGGTTCTCTGGGTCGGCATGGGAACGGAATACACGAAAAACAGTCCTGAGGACTCGGAAGTCCGCGTGACCTACACGGAACCTGTGATCTCCGGGGCCAAAGAGCGGATGGTGACGGATGGAACGCCGCTTCTTAAGACCATGAAGTACGGAAAGGGGACCATCGGTGTCTACGGGGTAAGCCTGTCCGATCTCTCCGGCTTTGCGAAAAAGAACCCGTCCTTCGCGTCATATTTTCTCGGTGAGATCTTTAACGAGGATGAACTGAATACGATCTATTATTACTCCCAGGGCGGCGATGCTGATTACTGGAACGCCTACAATCTCGTCAGCGGGGGAAATGGGGAGCGGATCCCCAATCTCGCAGTCTACGGGATCATCGTTGCGGGATATCTGGTGATCGTGGGACCCGGGCTGTATCTTCTTTTAAAGAAGCGTGGGATCAACCGGTACTACGGGACTACAGTGTTTATTTTTTCCGCAGCCTCCTGTGTCGTGATCTGGGGCATGGGCTTTAAGACGAGATTCACCAGTGAATTCTGCACGACAGCGACGATCCTGGACGCATCCGGGGACAGCGCGGGGGAGATGACCTTCTTAAACGTCCGGACTCCGGACAGCAGCGGATTTACCGTGGATCTTCCGACGGATTACAGGGTCACACCCCTTACGAGGAGCGCCCGCTACGACATGAACCAGCTGGAAGACTATCCGAAAAATCGCCAGGCATCCATCGGGATCCGGAAAGAGGCAGACCAGACCGTGCTTTGGAGTCGGAAGTCCAAAGCCTTCGATTCCAGATTTTTCCTTCTGGAGCGGGAGAAAGACCTGGTGGCTGGAAATGTGGAGGCGGACTTTGCTGTGTCGGATGGGATGATCACGGGGTATGTGGAGAACAGGCTTCCTGTGACGCTTGAGAACGCGGCAGTCTATCTCTATGGCCAGGTGCTGATCATTGGAAACATGGAACCAGGCCAGCGTCTGGAATTTGACCGGGAGCCGCTAAAGGTATGGCCGTTGGGCATGACATGGATGCTTTCGGACACCCTGACCGGAACTCCGGATCGTCAGGAAGACTCCGATGAGGAGTACATTAAAAATGTCCAGAAATCCAACCTCAGCGGATACTTTACGGATCGTTACTACTCGTCCTACAACGGCGAGGTGCGCTTCGGCGCATTCCTCCCGGAAGGTTATGAGGGAAACGACGATCTCTTCGGAAAAAACTGGGACGGAAGGACCTTCTACACCCAGAAGATCGACTGCGCCATGGGAACAGATGGCGAGGTCTACCGCTGCGGTCAGATCCGGGAACCATCCGTGACCTCCGGTATAGGGGCAAATTATGGAAATTCCATGATCCTCTACGGGACAGACCCGGTGGTGGTGGAATATGACCCGGGAACGGACATTGTGATCGAGAAATTCTCGTTTCTTCCGGTGTCCGACGACTTTTTCCAGGGCAACCAGTATTCCTATATCCGCCCATTCTCCGGGGAGACGAGTTTTTACAACGAAAAGACAGGAAGCTATGACCCGGTGGATATCCGGAAACAGGATTTCTCAAGGGAAGAGCTGGCAGATTATATCGCTGCCGACGGAAAGATCACGGTCCGCTACACAGCCGGAAGCGATGCGGAAATCGGAGTGAGCCAGACACTTCCACTCCTGATGGTGACGGGGAGGGAAAGCTGATGTTGAAGATACAGGGACTGAAAAAAAAATTTGGAAATTTTGAGGCTCTCTCCGGGCTTGATATGGAAGTGGAGGAGGGGGCGCTCTATGGCTTTGTCGGACCGAACGGAGCCGGAAAGACCACGGCGATCCGCATTATCACGGGACTCCTGAAAGCAGATGAGGGAACCGTCATGATCGGCGGAAAGGACGCGTTCCTCTACAGCGGGCAGGTGAAAAATGAGTTCGGCTATGTGCCGGATGAATTCGGACTTTACGACAACTTAAAAGTCTGGGAATACATGGACTTTTTCGCCTCTTGCTACGGACTCTCCGGCCTTGTGGCGAGAGAGCGGTGCACAAAGCTTCTGGAACAGGTAAAACTCGCGGGAAAAGAGGAATTCTTTGTGGACAGCCTGTCCAGGGGAATGAAACAGAGACTCTGCCTGGCGCGGGCCATGATCCACGATCCGAAGCTCCTTGTTTTAGACGAGCCCACATCCGGCATGGATCCGAGAGCCAGGATCGAGTTTAAGGAGCTTTTAAAGGAACTCTGCGCTGAGGGAAAAACCATCGTGGTCAGCTCCCACATCCTCTCAGAGCTGGCCCAGATGTGTACGGATATCGGGATCATCGATGCCGGAAAGATCGTCCTATCGGGAAACATGGGGGAGATCTTAAAGAAGGTGAATGACTCTAACCCGATCCGGATCCAGGTTGTGGAGAATGTCTGGGAAGCGGTGAAGTTTCTCCGAACGGAGCCGGAGGTCCAGACCATCACGGTGGAGGAAAACGATATCGTCGTGGGATTCCACGGCGGAAAAGACGCTGAGGCGATGCTGCTTGCAAAACTTGTGGCCCACAATATTGGAATCTGCGGATTCTGGAGAGAGCCTGGTGACCTTGAGAGCATCTTCATGCAGATCACGGATCATGATATGGAAAAGGTGGTGATGACGAGTGAAGAATAATCCGGTCTATAAGAGGGAAATGCTGGTACGTTCGAGAAGCTTCCGGATTCCGCTCATCATCATGATCTTCAACGGGATCCTGGCTGTGGTGGCACTCTTAAACATGTACCAGAGCATCGCCCAGGTGAAGGTCAGCGGCTCGGTGCGCTATGAAAATTTTCTCCAGCTCTACGCCTTTGTGGCAGCGCTGGAATTTATGCTTTTGATGTTTATCATGCCTGCTCTGACCTCAGCCAGCATCAGCGGGGAGCGGGAGCGGCACACATTGGAACTCATGTTTACCACGAAGATCCGTCCTGTGGAGATTGTTGTCGGGAAGCTCATGTCCGCGTTCTCCCAGCTTATGATCTTAGTGGTATCGAGTCTGCCGATCCTGATGCTGACCTTTATCTATGGAAGTATCAGCTCCGGGGATCTCATGATCCTTCTTGTGAGCTATGTGGTGGGGGCGCTGTACTGTGGAAGCCTCGGAATCTTCGCGTCCTCCCTCATGAAGCGGTCCACATTCTCCAATGTGATCACTTACGGGATCATGTTAATTGTTGTCGTTGGAACATACATGCTGAATGTGTTCCTCCTCAATATCTCCGAGACAGAGATCAGCACGATGGCGCTCAATTCCGGGGAGACGATCCCGAAGGCGAGCTCTGGAGCGTCGGTATACCTTCTTCTCCTGAATCCGGCAATCATGTTCGCGGAGCTTTTGGAGAATCAGGTGGCAGGTGGCGGCGGAAACTTTACGATCACACATTTCCTCGGTGACAACGGCGGAAATTTTATCACAAACCACTGGGTATTCTGCAGTCTGGTGATCCAGGCGGTGCTCTCCGTGCTTTTTACCTGGGGAGCGGTATTTTTCTTAAAGCCGGAGAGATCGAAAAAAACAGGTTCCTTTGGAAAGCCCACAGGAACAGGACGGAGGCTATAGACAATGTTTTATATCGGATGCCATCTTTCCTCGGCGAAGGGATTCCTTGCCATGGGAAAGGACGCGGAAAAGATCGGCGCGACGACGTTTCAGTTTTTTACAAGGAATCCCAGGGGCGGAAGCGCGAAGCTGTTAGACCATGAGGACATCGCAGCGTTCCTGAAACTAAAAGAGGAGCTGGGGCTGGGGACTCTGGTGGCCCATGCGCCATACACACTGAACGGCTGCTCAGCGGATGAAAAAATCCGGGATTTCGCGAAGCGGACCATGGCGGATGACCTGGAGCGCATGGAGGCGGTTCCTGGAAACCTCTACAATTTCCATCCGGGAAGCCATGTGAAGCAGGGTGTGGAGGTTGGAATCACCTATATCGCGGAGATGTTGAATGAGATCCTGAAGCCGGAGCTTCACACCACGGTGCTCCTGGAGACCATGGCGGGAAAGGGCAGCGAGGTCGGAAGAAGTTTTGAGGAGCTTCGGGAAATTCTTGACAGAGTTGAACTTTCTGATAAGATGGGTGTATGTATGGATACCTGTCATGTATGGGATGCCGGATATGACATCGTGAATGATCTCGACGGAGTGCTGGCGGAATTTGACCGTGTTGTGGGGCTTGAACGCCTGAAAGCGGTCCATTTAAATGACAGCATGAATGTCCGGGGAGCCGGGAAGGACCGCCACGCCCGGATCGGGGAAGGTGAAATTGGCGCGGAGGCAATTGTGCGGGTGATCAACCATCCGGCTTTGAGGGATTTGCCGTTCTGCCTGGAGACTCCGAATGAGCTTCCGGGGTATGCGGCGGAGATCCGGTTCTTGAAAGATCATAGAATCGGATAATTTTCGGAAAAATCAGGACCGGCGGGTATAGGCGGCGAAAACCGCTGTCCAGGAATCCGACCGGTGAGTGATAAAAGGAGGAAACGGGATATGGGTATTTTAAAAGTTGGTGCCGGCGCGTTAAAGAGTGTGCTGGAAGACCAGTGGCGCGAGTATTTTTACTGCCCGTCCATGGAGGCGGACGTTCTTGTAAAGAAAGGTGAGAACCGGAAATCAAAGAGAAGCTATAACACAAAGGGCAGCGACAACCTGATCTCTAACGGCTCCATCATCGCAGTCAACGAGGGACAGTGCATGATGATCGTTGACCAGGGCGCTATCGTCGAGGTATGTGCGGAGGCCGGTGAGTTCGTTTATGATACCTCCGCAGAGCCGAGTATTTTCTACGGAAACCTTGGAAAGAGCATCGGGGACAGCTTTAAGCAGTTTGGAAAGCGTTTCACCATGGGCGGCGACACGGCGAGGGACCAGAGAGTCTACTTCTTCAACACGAAGGAGATCGTCGGAAACAAGTACGGCACAGCGAACGCAGTCCCGTTCCGTGTTGTAGACCAGAATATCGGCCTCGACGTGGACATCGCGATCCGCTGCCACGGCGAATATTCCTACAGAATGGTGGATCCGATCCTCTTCTATAAGAACATCTGTGGAAATATCGAGGAAGATTACATGAGAGATAAGATCGATTCCCAGCTCCGCAGCGAGCTTCTGACAGCTCTGCAGCCGGCCTTCGCGAAAATCTCCGGGATGGGAGTCCGCTACAGCGCGCTTCCGGGTCATACGGTGGAGCTTGCGAACGCACTCCGCGAGATCCTTTCCGACAGCTGGGACGATGTATACGGAATTACCGTGAGCAAGATCGGCGTGAGCTCCGTGAAGGCCTCCGAGGAAGACGAGGCGATGATCAAGGAGCTTCAGAGAAATGCCACATTCAGAAATCCTGGAATGGCGGCGGCGCACTTAGTCAGCGCACAGGCTGAGGCGATGCAGAGCGCGGCAAAGAATACTTCCACAGGCCCGATGATGGCATTCGCGGGAATGAATATGGCGGCGCAGAACGGCGGATTCAACACCCAGGGGTTGTTTAACATGGCAGCCGGACAGGGACAGCAGGGAAATCCTGCTATGGCAGACCAGGCACAGCAGGCATCCGGCGGTCCGGCGAAGATGGCACCGTTATCCGGATGGACCTGTTCCTGCGGACAGGAAGGAAATACCGGAAAATTCTGCTCCAACTGCGGAAAGAAGAAACCGGAGGAGAGCGGATCCTGGATCTGCAGCTGCGGACAGGAGAATACAGGCAATTTCTGCTCCAACTGCGGAAAGAAACGCCCGGATGCCGTTTGGACCTGCTCCTGCGGACAGGAAAATAAAGGAAACTTCTGCGCGAACTGCGGAAAACCGAGACAGTAAAAAATGTAAGCTTCCTGGCTGCCTTTTAGGGCAGATGGGAAGCTTAAGCCAGATACAGGGGGAAAGAAAATGGCACTTGTAAGTTATAAATGCCCCAACTGCGGCGGCTCGGTGGTCTTTGATCCGAAGAAGCAGAAGTTCTGCTGTGAGTTCTGCATGTCGGAATTTACGAAGGAAGAGATGGAAGCCGCGGCGTTAAAATCTACGGAGACCAGCGGCACGCAGGAGGAAAGCAGTGCGGCAGATACAGCACAGAATAATAACGCGGGCAGCACGAAGCAGAACGAGGATGCCCTGGTCTATATCTGCCCGAGCTGCGGTGCGGAGGTCGTGACAGATGCCACGACTGCAGCGACGTTCTGTTACTACTGTCACAACCCGGTAGTGCTTTCAGGAAAGCTTTCCGGGGAATTTCTGCCGGATTATGTGATCCCCTTTGCCATGGATAAGAAGAAGGCAACAGAAATTTTTCTTGATTGGATCAGGAAGAAAAAATATATCCCGGACGATTTCTTCTCGAAAGACCAGATCGAGAAGTTTTCCGGCGTGTACTTCCCCTACCTGATGTACAGCTGCAAGGTTGACGGAAGGATCCAGGCGGAAGGTGAGAAAAACCGGACCTGGGTGACGGGAAATATCCGCTACACGGAGCATAAAAAATATCGGATGGAACGTGCGGGACAGCTTGATGTAAAGAATGTCACGAGAAACGCGCTTAAGAAGAATAACAGCGCTCTCGTGGAAGGCGTCCTGCCTTTTGACATGGAAAAACTCCAGCCCTTTGATATGGGATACCTCTCCGGTTTTCAGGCGGAGAAACGGGACATGGAGAAAGAGTCCCTGACCCCGGAGGTGGAGAGCGAGGTAAAACAGTATACGGTGGAGCAGCTGAAAGATGATGTTATGGGGCAGTATTCCGCAGTGCGGGTGGACCAGAGCGACACAAATATCCGGGACGCGAGATGGCACTACGCCCTGCTTCCGGTGTGGATCCTGACCTACCGGGATAAGGCGGGAAAAGACGAGCTCTACTACTTTGCCATGAACGGGCAGACAGGGAAGATCTGCGGAAAGCTCCCGGTGGCGAAGGAAAAACTTGTGAAACTGTTCCTGGAGATCTTTGTGCCGGTTGCGGCGATTCTGATGATCGGGGGGTGGTTCCTGTAATGAAAACAAAGCAGATAAATGGAAAAACAGCAGGGAACAGCCTGGAGAACGGAAGAAAGTTAAGTGCGGTGGAAAACGTTTTTCATGCTGTAAAGACAGCGGCGAGAACTGTCTTTGCAGCGAGTGCTCTTGGAGTGCTTCTGGCAGGAACCGCCTTTGCGGCAGCTGGAGAAGATGCCTATCAGATGGCAGAGGGAACGGAGAGCTATGCGGATGTCTACGACATGGCGGATCTGTTTACCGATGAGGAAGAAAAACAGCTTTCTGAGCAGGCACAGGTCCTTTCAGATACGATGAAGATGGAAGCAGTCATCGTCACCACCGAGGAGAATTCCGGCTCCGCCCAGGTGTTCGCGGACGGATTTTACATGGAAGGCGGTTTCGGAACCGGTTCCGACCACTCGGGAATCCTGTTTCTCATCGATATGGATAACCGGGAACTCTACATATCCACAAACGGACAGATGATCCGTTACATGACGGACAGCCGCATCGATGATGTTCTGGACGATGTTTATAATTACGCGGCAGATGCCGATTACTACGGGGCAGCAGCGGCGTTTCTGACGGATACGGAAAAGTGCTATTCCAACGGGATTTCAAGAGATCAGTACAACTATGACACGGAGACGGGAAAGATCAGCCGTTATCACCATATCGAATGGTATGAGATCCTGATCGCCCTCGGCGTGGCGGCGGTCTGCGGGGGGACTGCGGTGGCATCGGTACTTCGAAGCTACGGTCTTCACGGGGAAGATAAGCGGATGGCCGCAAACTTTAAACTCTCTTACCGGAGAGACAGCCGGTTCACCATGGGGAATGTCCTGGCAGATGCATTGCTGACATCCTATATCACCCAGCAGGTGATCCAGACACAAAAGAATAACAGACCGGGGTCAGGCGGAGGAAGCTTTTCCGGCGGCGGAAGATCATCCACCCACAGCTATGGAGGAAGCAGCCACGGCGGCGGAGGAAGGAAGTTTTAAGTTATGGAGATCAAAAAGATCGGAATTATCGGACAGGGCGCTCTCGGCGTTATGTACGGAAATTATCTGAAAAAACGGATGGGAAATGAGAATGTCTTTTTTATCGCGGATGAGGGGCGCGTAAACCGCTACCGGAGCGCGGATATGGTCTGCAACGGGGAAGCCTGTGGATTTTCCTACCGGTCTCCGGCGGAGGCGGTGACGGCGGATCTCATTATCTTTGCGGTGAAGTTCATGGGAATGGAGAGCGCGCTTGAGATCGTGAAGCCGTTTGTCGGGGAACATACCCTGTTCTTGTCGGTACTCAATGGAATTTCCAGCGAGGAGATGATCGAGAAAGTCTACGGCGCGGATCATGTGCTCTACGCCTGCGTGCAGGGCATGGACGCAGGAAAGGACGGAAATGAGGTCACCTACAAAAATATGGGTTATATCACCATCGGAAATAAGGACAGGAGCCATGATGAGAAGCTGAAGGCGGTGACGGAGCTTTTTGACCGGACGGGGCTGGCCTACAAGGTTCCGGATGATATTCTTCGGGAACAGTGGAACAAGCTCATGTTAAACACCGGTGTGAATCAGGTGACAGCGGTCTACGGTGCGCCATACAGCCTGATCCAGAAAGAGGGAGAGGCGCGTACCATGATGATCGAGGCCATGCGGGAGGTTCTCCGTGTGGCGGACACCCAGGACATTGATCTTACGGAGGCGGACATCGATTACTGGCTGGAGCTTCTTGCGACCTTAAACCCGGAGGGACATACCTCCATGTGCCAGGATGTTCTGGCAGGACGCCCGACAGAGGTGGACCTGTTCGCGGGAACGATGCTTAAGATCGCAAAGAAAGAGGGATTTTCTCTTCCTGTGAATACGTTTTTATATGAGAAGCTGAAGGAATTAGAAGGCGCTCCGGATTGAGCGCGGTGAGTCAATGCTATCATTCAGACAAAGGAGAACAAGAAACACATGACGATCATGGTAATAGACGGTCAGGGCGGAAAGATGGGCAAAGGCCTGGTGGAACAGTTAAAGAAGCTTTGCCCGGAAGATGAGATCCTGGCGATCGGAACGAACAGCATTGCCACAGCAGCAATGCTGAAGGCGGGGGCGGATGCCGGCGCCACAGGGGAAAACCCGGCGGTAGTCACAAGCCGCACCGCCGACATCATTGTCGGTCCCATGGGAATCGTCATCGCTGATTCCCTCATGGGTGAGATCACGCCAAAAATGGCCGTCGCCATTGGCCAGAGCCTGGCCCAAAAAGTTCTGATCCCCGTAAACCGCTGCCAGCACTTTGTCGTGGGCTGCAGGGATATTTCTATGGGGGAGTATGTGAAGCTTGCGGTGGAGGAAGTTTTGAAGATCCGCCGTGGGGAGATATAGGTTTCATGGCATAATTCTCTGCCTGTCCGCATACACTGGGATGTATGTGGGAAGGAGAGTGTGCCATGAGGAAAAAAGAGCATTCGGGATCGGCAGCAGTGATCGGGGCACAGCTGGTGATCCTTTTTATTTTGACGGTTTCCCTGTGCGTTCAGAGCAGAAAAGCGGCGGCGGAGAATACATATGCGGTGATGGAGAAGAGCGGTGAAGGCAGTCGGGCTGGGGAGCCTGAAAAAGCCGGGGAAGCGGGGGACAGCCAAAAGAAAAAATATATCCACTGGGTGGAATTTAATGTTCCGGCGGACGTGATGGAGAAGGCGTTCCGGCTGGACATGGGGACGGTGCAGGAAGAGGTGCATCTGGATTGGGTGGAACTGCTGGCATATCTCGGGGCGAAGTATGGCGGAGATTTTGAGCGGTTCCGACAGACAGATCTGGACGCAGTGGTGGAGAAACTGAAGTCCGGGTCAGCGATGGAGGAGATCGCAAAGGACATGAAATATTATGCCTATTACCGGGAGGCATATGGGGCGGTCCTGGATGGCATGGTTGGATATTTTGAGCAGGAGAGCGGCAATGATAAGGTCTGGCTCAGAAAATATGGCCTGAAGGTGTTCTCACCGATCGCGAAAAACTTTCCCTACAGCGATTTTGATGATTTCGGTGCGTCCCGGTCCTACGGATTTAAGAGGAAGCACCTGGGTCATGACATGATGGGACAGGTGGGGACGCCGGTGATCGCGGTGGAATCCGGGTATGTGGAGGCTCTGGGCTGGAACCAGTACGGCGGCTGGCGGATCGGAATACGAAGCTTCGATAAAAAGAGGTATTACTATTACGCCCACCTGCGCCAGAACTACCCGTATCAGGCGAATTTAAAAGAGGGCAGTATCGTGACGGCGGGCGATGTGATCGGATATCTCGGCAGGACCGGGTACAGCACCACGGAGAACACGAACAATATCACGACACCGCACCTTCACTTCGGAATCCAGCTCATTTTTGATGAGTCACAGAAAGAAGGAAACAATGAGATCTGGATCAACTGCTATGAGATCGTGAAATTTCTGCGGATGAACCAGAGTGAGACGGTGAAGGTGGAAGGGACGAAAGAGTGGACGAGAGTCTATAATATGAAGGACCCCGGAATTCCAGAGAGCTCAGAACGTACAGATAATTTAGAACAGCCGGAGGAGAGTGAAGCTCCAACGACTGACTAAAGGCGGGAAACATGGATAGAATTTCAGAAATCTCCCCATAATAACCCAGGTAAGAAAGTTCCGGTATCACTTTCCGGAACTTTTTTCTTAATAAAGAAACGAAAGGGTGAGATTCATGAAAGATCAGGTCTTTGGCGTCCTGCAGAGGATCGGGAGGTCGTTTATGCTGCCGATCGCACTGCTGCCCGTGGCGGGACTATTGCTTGGCATCGGCGGTTCCTTCTCGAATACCACGATGCTTGAAACGTACGGGCTCACGCGGATCATGGGACCGGGAACCTTCTGGAGCGCATTGTTCACGGTGATGAGTCAGGCGGGGGATATCGTGTTCGCGAACCTTCCGATCCTGTTTGCCATGGGCATCGCCATCGGCATGGCAAAAAAGGAGAAGGAAGTGGCTGCGCTGGCTGCGGTCATCTCCTTTCTCGTCATGCATGCGGCCATCGGTGCGATGATCGCGGTAAACGGTGGGACGGATGCCTTAAAAGAGGGGGCCGGTGCCATGGTGGCGGGGATCCAGTCCCTGCAGATGGGGGTGTTCGGCGGAATCCTGGTGGGACTTGGGACCGCATGGCTCCACAACCGGTATTACAGGATCGAGCTCCCACAGGTGCTGTCCTTCTTCGGCGGGACAAGATTCGTCCCCATCGTGAGCGCTCTGTTCTATGTCCTCGTGGGCATTCTCATGTACTTTATCTGGCCGCCGGTCCAGGCGGCGATCTCAGGAGTCGGCGGCTTCGTGCTCCGCTCCGGGTATCCTGGAACATGGTTTTACGGCTTTATGGAGCGTGCCCTGATCCCCTTCGGCCTGCACCATGTGTTTTATATCCCGTTCTGGCAGACCGCAGTGGGCGGCACCATGGAGATCGGCGGAAAAATCGTGGAAGGTGCTCAGAACATTTTCTTTGCGGAGCTTGCGGATCCCAAAACGACAAGATTTTCCGTGGAAGCCACAAGATTTATGGCAGGAAAGTTCCCGCTTATGATCTTCGGACTTCCGGGAGCGGCCCTGGCCATGTACCAGGCGGCGCTGCCGGAAAAGAAAAAGGAGGTCTCGGGACTTCTCCTCTCCGCGGCACTGACCTCCATGCTCACGGGGATCACAGAGCCGCTGGAGTTTACATTCCTCTTTACCGCGCCGCTTCTCTACGGGATCCACTGCGTGTTCGCAGGACTGGCGTACATGCTGATGCACATGCTCGACGTTGGAGTCGGAATGACATTCTCCGGTGGGCTCATCGATCTGTTTCTGTTTGGAATCCTTCAAGGAAACAAAAAGACCGGGTGGCTCTGGATCGTTGTGGTCGGAGTCTTCTATTTTCTCATGTACTGTGCGGTGTTCCTGGTTCTGATCCGGAAACTTGACTATAAGACGCCGGGGCGGGAAGTGGGGGCTGCGGCGAAGCTCTATACGAGAAGCGATGTGGAGCAGAGGAAGGAAGAGAGAAAAGGAACTGGTCCCGGACAGGCCGGCAGGGAAAAATCTGCGGGGAAGACGGGAACACGTTCCGGGGAGATCCTTAAGGGGCTTGGCGGGCCGGACAATATCACGGATGTGGACTGCTGTGCGACGAGACTTCGGTGCACCGTAAAGGATGAGAAAAAAGTAGACGAGTCCGTATTAAAAGCGACCGGGGCGTCAGGTGTCATTAGAAAAGGAAAAGGTGTTCAGATCATCTATGGTCCGCAGGTGTCGGTCATCAAATCGGATCTGGAAGAGTATCTGGAAAAGTACGGGGATGAAAGTGATGAAGGTGATAGTCATGAACTTATAAAAAGTCCCATGACAGGAACCGTAATCCCGCTTTCGGAAGTCCCGGATGAAGCATTTGCCGGAAAAATGATGGGAGACGGTGCGGCGGTAATTCCGGATGATGAATATGTGTACGCACCGGCGGATGGGACAGTAACATTTGTATTCCCGACAAAGCATGCAATCGGATTCCAGACTGATGGTGGACATGAGATGTTGATCCATGTTGGAATCGATACAGTATCGTTATCAGGAGATAGCTTTGAGGCTTTTGTGCACGATGGGGATCATGTACGGACCGGGGATAAGCTTTTGAAGGCAGATATTCAGGAAATTAAAGATAAAGTTCCATCTTTGGCATCCCCGGTTCTTTTCACAGATCTTCCGGACTGCCTGGAAGTTCATATTTTAAAGCGCGGAAAGATCCGGAGCGGGGAACCTTTTTTAGAGCTGCATAATAAAGAAAAATAGGAAGTGGGTTGATTATGGAGACATTTCAGTATACAATTACAGACGAGATCGGAATTCACGCGAGACCGGCGGGAGAGCTTGCGAAGCTTGCAAAGGAATTCCAGTCGAAGATCACGATAAAGACAGAGACAAAACAGGCAGATGCCGAAAGGCTCATGGCGGTGATGGCCCTCGGGATCCGTCACGGTCAGACGATCACCGTGGAGACCGTCGGTCCGGACGAAAAAGAGGCGGCAGAGGCGGTACAGGACTTTTTTCAGGCAAAACTGTAAGGCGGATATATGAGTATGGAGATCATAAAAGGAAAATCAATCTTAAATAAGGTAGCGATCGGGCCGATCCTCTACCACAGAAAGACGGAAAGCCAGGTAAAGCGCCGGACGGTGGAGGATACCGAGGCGGAGGTAAAACGGTACGAGATGGCTGTGGCGTGCGCGGAGGACGAATTAAAGACACTCCATGAGAAAGCCTGCGAACAGGTAGGAGAGACGGGGGCGGCGGTGTTTGAGGTCCATATGATGATGCTGGAGGACGCGGACTACCGTGATTCTGTGCTGAACATTATAAGAAACCAGAAGACGAATGCGGAGTACGCGGCGGCGGTGACCGGTGACAACTTTTATCGTCTCTTCGCGGATATGTCGGATGAATATTTCCGCGCACGGGCGGCGGATGTGAAGGATATCACGAACCGCCTTGTAAAGATACTCTCCGGTGACGCGGTGGAGTCGGGCTTCCTGACCCAGCCAGTGATCCTGATGGCGGAGGACCTGGCCCCCAGTGAGACAGTACAGTTGGAAAAGAACATGCTGCTTGGATTTATCACCGAGCAGGGTTCCCCGAACTCCCACACGGCGATCCTGGCCCGCAGCATGAACATCCCGGCTCTTGTGTCCGTGGATGTCAAGGAAGCTTGGGACGGAAAGATGGCGGTCATCGACGGCGAGACGGGAATGCTCTATGTGGATCCGGACGAGGAGATGCTGGCTGCCATGGAGAAGAAGAAGCAGGCGGAGGAAGAAAAAGAGCGCCTGCTGCAGGAATTAAAGGACAAAGAGGATGTCACCCTGGACGGAACGAAGGTGAAGCTCTACGCCAATATCGGGGATGTTTCCGATGTTGCGGAGGTCTTAAAGAGCAACGCGGCGGGCATCGGCCTGTTCCGGAGTGAGTTTTTATATCTTGAGAAGAAGACATACCCGACGGAGGAAGAGCAGTTTGCAGCATACCGTCAGGTGGCGGAGATGATGGCGGGAAAAGAGGTCATTATCCGCACTCTGGACATCGGCGCCGACAAGCAGGCGGACTACTTTAAATTGAAGAAGGAAGAAAACCCGGCGATGGGCTACCGCGCGATCCGGATCTGCCTCACAAGACCAGAAATCTTCCGAACCCAGCTTCGGGCGATCTATCGCGCCAGCGCATTCGGAAAGATTTCCATCATGTTCCCAATGATCGCATCCCTTTGGGAAGTCCAGAAGGCGAAGGAGATCGCGGCCTCTGTCCGTGATGAACTAAAGGAACAGGGCGTTCCATTCGGCAATGTGGCCATCGGCATCATGATCGAGACCCCGGCGGCGGCGATCATCAGCGAGGATCTGGCAAAAGAGGTGGATTTCTTCAGTATCGGAACCAATGACCTTGTCCAGTACACGTTAGCCATCGACAGACAAAACGAGAAATTGGATGAATTCTACGATCCGAAACATCCGGCGGTGCTGCGGCTGATCCGCTTTGTGGCGGAGAGCGGCCATAAGTACGGCTGTATGGTTGGAATCTGCGGTGAACTTGGCGCGGAGACGGATCTCACGGAAGATTTTTTGAAGATGGGAATCGATGAACTGTCGGTGTCCCCGTCCTTCCTGTTAAAAGTGCGGGAGAAGATCAGACAGACGGATCTTACAAAATAAAATCGAGCGCATCCTGCGCATAGAGGAGTCATAAATGCAGACAGAAAAAAATATGGCAGGTCCATACGAGATCATCGTACTGGACCTGGACGGCACGCTGACAAACCGGGACAAGGTGGTCACACCGCGGACGAAGGCGGCACTTATGAAGGCGCAGGAGCGCGGAAAAAAGGTGGTTCTCGCGTCGGGACGCCCGACCCAGGGCGTGATGCCGCTTGCGAAAGAGCTGCGCCTGGACGAGTACAGCGGGTATATTCTCTCCTTCAACGGCGGACGGATCATCAACTGCAAGACCGGGGAGACCGTGTTTGCGAGATCCCTGCCGGTTTCTGCCAACAAAAAGATCATCGGACTTGCGGAGGAGCATCAGGTCGATATCGCCACATACGAGGGCAGCAGGATCATTTCCTCAAATCCGGAGTCCCCGTACGGAAGGCTGGAGAGCCGGATCAACGGGATGGAGCTCTGGAAACCGGAGGACATGAAGGAATATGTAAACTTTGAGGTCCCGAAATTTCTTATGATGGAGGACGGCGATTACCTTGCGATGGTGGAGCCGAAGGTGAAGGCGGCCATGGGAAAAAATTTCAGCATTTACCGCTCAGATCCGTTCTTTCTTGAGGTCCTGCCGAAGGGAATCGATAAGGCTCAGAGTCTGGAGCGCCTGCTGGAAGTCCTGGGACTCACGAAAGAGCAGATGATCGCCTGCGGGGACGGTTACAATGACCTCACGATGATCAAGTATGCGGGCCTCGGTGTTGCCATGGAAAATGCGGTCCTGCCGGTGCGGAGTGCGGCGGATTATATCACGGCGTCCAACAATGATGACGGTGTTGGGCTGGTTGTGGAGAAATTTATGTTGGCATAGAAAATGGCTGCTTATATTCCAACGGGATATGGCAGCCATAACTCTTTTTGCTTTTTTATGCAGAAACACTGGACTTTTTGAATCTAACGTGTTAAACTGTGATTAGTGCGTTGAACGAAATGATCCATAAAGATGCAGCAAAAATATTGTTCTGAGCTTGCTGCAAATATGAAGCAGAAGGGGTAATAGTAAACATGAATAAGAAAATCAAGACAGATGCAGTTGATCACCTTTTTGAGGCGATTCTGACATTGAAGACGCCGGAAGAGTGCTACGCATTCTTCGAGGATGTCTGCACGGTAAATGAACTCCTGTCCCTGTCCCAGCGCTATGAAGTCGCGAAGATGCTGAGAGAGAAACGGACATATCTCGATATCGCGGAGAGCACAGGTGCTTCCACCGCAACGATCAGCCGTGTAAACCGGTCTTTAAATTACGGAAGTGACGGATACGATATGGTATTCAAGCGCCTTGGATTCGAGAAACTCGATGATGAGGACGGCGCGGAGAAATAAGAGAAAGTATTTTTAATATGTAAAAAAAGGCCTTCTGACAGAAGCAAAATGGGGATTGCTTCTGAAGGAAGGTCTTTTTGAATTATTTCTTTTTCTTCGGCGGATTCTCGGCCCGAAGCTCATCCGCCAGCCGTTCGATCATCTGCTTCTTCAGGAACACATCAAACGCCAGCTCACAGATAAACGCGAAGAGCTGCAGCGATTCCTCGTTCTCCGGGTCCGCGGCACCTTCCGCAGCAGGGGGAAACGTCTCTTTCGCCTTCTCAAATTTCTCTTTCACATCATCCTTCAGCCGATCCATCTGATCATGTTCCATGGAGAAGATCTTTGTGTAGATCTCTGCCAGGGAGGATTCCGATGTGCCGAAATGGTTCTCCGTAATATAGGAAAGAACCGTCTCGATATCCGTGAAGCTCAGCAGATTTTTAAAATAATAGATAAATACCAGAAGCAGGATATGTTCCTGGGTATATTTTTTCCGTACCGGGGATGGAAGCAGGTTGTTTTTCGCATAGTTGTTGATCATAGTCTTTGTCAGAACCTTGTCTTCCGGGTAGCGCTTTAACTCACCGAGGTGCTTCTCCATAAAGGTCGTCACCTGATCCATATAGAGGTCGATCTGCGGGATCTCATCCACATGAATGTGGTCGAGGCTGTCCAGGTGGGCAAGCAGCTCATTCAGTCGTTCTTCATTCGTTCTCATGGTGAAACTCCTTTCATCCATCTATTATATAGTATTAAAAACTATATGACAAGGGGCAAAGATGATTTTAAACAAAAAGCGCATCATCCGGGGACGATATCCCGGATGGTGCGCTTTCGACTGTTTATACTTTTATACTGAAAAGAGTTATCTGCTATGCTCCTGCAGCAGTCCCTGTTCCGCATAATACCGTTCAGCTCCCGGATGAAGCTCGATCGGAAGATCCTCGTACATGAATCCCGTCTGTGAGGCATAGGAGAGGGCGGGATGGAGATCCTTTAAGCGGTCACGGTTCTCGTAGAGGATCGAGGTGATCTCATAGACGAGATCGTCGCTCATGTTCTCGCTGACGCAGAGGAGACATTTGATCCCAAAGGTCGCAACATTCTCGTCCTGACCGTTGTAGGTACCGGCGGGGATCTCCTCCATATAATAGAATGGATTGGAGCGGATGATGGAGCGGAGCTCAGAATCCGTGTATTTTAAAAGATGGCACGGAACCGCGTCCGCCAGCTTTGCGAGTCCGGAAATTGGCACACCGGTAAACCCGTGAATTGCGTCGAGGGTCCTGTTTTTAACCTCCTCAGCGCCCGAGCCGAGGCCGCAGTTGACAAGGGTAGAATTCTGTTCTGTGACACCGAGAACACTCAGGGAAACCTTTGCGGCGAGCTCCGTGGTGGAATCATGAGGACCGACCCCAAGTTTATTCCCCTTCAGATCATGCACGTAAAAAATACCGGAATCATCCCGGGCCATCCAGTTCGAGATGCTTGGATAGAGGGCTGCGATGACCTTGAGTCCTTTAAACGGGGCATCTTTGAATTCCCCGCTTCCGTTTACTGCGGCAAAGGCCACATCACCGCTGACGAGTCCGAGATCGATGCTTCCCTGTTCGAGGGAACGGACATTCCCGGCGGAGCCCGTGGAAGCGCTGACATTCAGTTTGAGGGTGGAGTCAGAATCCTCAACGACCCCGGAGATCGCTTTTCCGACCGGGTACATGGTCCCGCCGCTGTCGGCAGTTCCGATCGTCAGGATTTTTAATGAATCTGATGCTGCCCCTGTCTGGCCCTGCGGGGGCGCGGAAGCCTTTCCGCATCCGCCAAGCGCGAGACCGGTGCAGAGGAGGAACAAAGAAATTATGTGTGAAAATTTATGCATGAAGATATCCTATTCCTTGTGTGTTCAGGCTGTAAAACCGGAAAAAGCTCCGGACAGCTTTTGTAACTTTACATCTTTAGAGTATAACATAAAATCTGTGGCAGATACAATGTATTTTAGAAAAACAAACAAAAACCGGTCGGAGAGGGGGGATCTCCGACCGGAAAAGAGGGTTATACAAATGAGAAACCAATAAATATTGTAAGGCTCTGTCAACTCCGGAACAGACCTCCGAAGATGGAGAGGAAGATCGGGTTGTAGATATCGTCGATGATAACGGCAAAGGATGGATATAAAACCCAGGCGATAGTGTGCCAGCCGTACTGGTCCATGATCGCTTTCTCGTTTGCGACGGCGTTGGAACCGGAACCGCAGCCCCAGCCGATGTTTCCGGCTGTCATGACAGCTGCACCGTAATCGCGTCCAAAGAGGTTGAAGGATACAAAGATTCCAAAGAGTGCCATGAAAATGCCCTGTGCTACGAGGATAATGCCCATCTGTCCTGCAAGGGGAGCAAGCTTCGTGAAATCGGTGGTCATAAGTACGAGGGCAAGGTAGAGCTCTAAGAACATATGCTCAATAGCGTCAACCTCCGGCACATAGAACTTGATTCCGGTTGCTTCCATGACGTTTCTCGCGATGGCACCTGCGAAGAGGCAGCCGATGAATTTCGGCATCTCGATCATCGGGATGTTGTCAAGCAGACAGTAGATCGGCATTCCGAGCGCTGCGAGAAGAAGACACATCGCGAACATCATGATCATTTTCGTGTTGTTAAGCTCCGGAACCTTGCCGGTTGCGTGTGCTTCCGGTTTGTCGTTCGGATCAGACTTTAAGCCATGCTTTGCGATCAGGAAGGCTGCAACCGGACCGCCGATCAGGGAACCCATGATATTTCCCATGGTACCTGCCGCGACACCAACAACGGTGGCATCCGGCGCGCCCCATTCCTCAAAGATCGGGCCGAACGCAGACGCGGTGCCGACACCGCCGGACATCGCCGCGGAAGAACACTGGAGCGCTAAGAGCGGGTGCATTCCGATGAGCTGGCTCAGTGCGTATCCTAAGAGGTCCTGACAGGTGATCAGAAGACATGCTGCAAATGCGATGAGGATACAGAGCTTTCCGCCTGCGTGCTTTAACATCTTCGCGCTGAAGCCGAAGCCTACGCAGAGGAAGAATAAGTTCTGGCAGAGATCCTTCATGATCGTCGCGTCGAAGGAGATTCCGACGATTCCGGCACCCTTGATGCAGGATACGATGATCGAGAAGATCAGACCGGAAATAACAGGCGCCGGGATTGCGTATTTTCTGAGCGCCTCAGAACGGGCAACGATGGCCCTGCCGAGGAAGATCACGATGGCCGCGAAACCGAGAGTACACAGGTACTCAAACTTGAAAGAGGCGACTGCTCCGTCGGCTGCCGGTTTGTAGGTGCCGAAATAACTGATGATACTTTCCATAAGAGTTCCTCCAATCCTTTTTTAGTAGGTGTGTTCCGATAGACTCCCGAAAATAAAACAGTGAATGGAACTGTTTTATTTCCCCACAGAGGAATCTGCCGGAGGTGTTTGGGAAGGTAAAATCTTTATGAAAAAAGAATAAAATATTTTCAAATAAAATGCAATTTTAATAAGTATTAACCAATAATTGTAACTTAAGTAACAAAAATACAGTAAAAAACTTACAAAAACGGATACAGAGAGAATATAAAGCTATACGGAAAATTAGCGGGAAAGGACTTGACATCTTTGAGCGTCCCGCGCAGCCGGTATCTTTGCGCAAAAAATCCGCCCGGAAGAGTGGGAATCTCTCCGGGCGGATATAAGAGGGGTATGTTTCAAGATCAAAAACTGTATATGGGATACGACTTGCGATCAGCCTTTGAATAAGCCACCAAAGATGGAAAGGAAGATCGGGTTATAGATATCATCGATGATAACAGCGAAGGACGGGTAAAGAACCCATGCGATGTTATGCCATCCGTACTGATCCATAACAGCCTTTTCGTTCGCTACTGCGTTCGGACCGGAACCGCAGCCCCAACCGATGTTGCCGGCTGTCATAACGGCTGCGCCGTAGTCACGGCCAAAGAGGTTGAAGGAAACGAAGATACCGAACAGAGCCATGAGGATCGCCTGTGCTACGAGGATGATACCCATCTGGCCTGCAACCGGGGCAAGCTTTGTGAAGTCTGTTGTCATAAGAACAAGTGCAAGGTAAAGCTCCAGGAACATATGCTCGATGGCGTCAACCTCCGGAACATAGAACTTGATGTTTGCAGCTTCCATGACGTTTCTTGCGATGGCACCTGCGAAGAGGCAGCCGATGAATTTCGGCATCTCAATCATCGGGATATTGTCGAGTAAGCAGTAAATCGGCATGCCGAGAGCTGCGAGAAGTAAGCACATTGCGAACATCATGATCATCTTTGTGTTGTCAAGCTCCGGTGCCTTGCCGGTTGCCTTTGCTTCCGGCTTATCGTTCGGGTCAGCCTTTAAACCGTGCTTTGCGATCAGGAAAGCCGCAACCGGACCACCGATGAGGGAGCCCATAACGTTACCAAGAGTACCTGCCGCAACACCGATCGTTGTAGCATCCTGTGCACCCCAGCCCTCGAAGATCGGACCAAAGGCAGATGCGGTACCAACACCACCGGACATCGCTGAGGAAGAACACTGAAGAGCGAGGAGCGGATTTAAGTTGATCAGGTGAGCGATCGCAACACCGAGAACATCCTGACAGGTGATCAGGAGGCAGGCAGCAAATGCGATCATGACGCAGAGCTTTCCGCCTGCATGTCTTAACATCTTTGCGCTGAAGCCGAAGCCTACGCAGAGGAAGAAGAGGTTCTGACAGAGGTCTTTCATGACCTTTGCGTCAAAACTGATACTGACTGTGCCGGTCATCTTGATCGCGGAAATCAGGAGTGAAAAGATGATACCGGAAACAACCGGAGCAGGAATCGCATATTTTCTTAATGCCGCGGAATGTGCGACGATTGCGCGTCCGAGGAAGATTACGATTGCTGCAAAGCCGAGAGTACATAAATACTCAAATTTAAAATTTGCGATTGCGCCATCGGCAGCTGGTGTGTAGGTGCCGAAATAGCTGATGATATTTTCCATAAAATATCCTCCTATCCTTTTTTTGCCTTACACATTCCGCTCTTCTTTTCCTGTCCCGGGAATCCGGAAACAGCTCACAGATGAAAAGAAAAGCGCTCCATCTGTTTATACCCCGTTTACATTGATGAAAATGTGTAAAAACTTTATAAAAAGAATAAAAGATTTTGTGCATGGTGTCAATTTAAGTAAGTAAGTAACAGGTTTTGTAAATATCGTAACTGCCGCCGGAGGGCAAATCATTTTTGCCCGAATCCATATTTGATCGAAGGGCGGCCGCCGGTCTTGTAATCGATCGTGCTGATGATCTCGCCTGTGTCTACCATATAGTTCATGTATCTGCGGATCGTGATGCGGGAGAGGTGGATCTGCTCGGCGATCTGCTCGCTGGTAAAGAAGCCATTCCGGTTGTTCTGCAGATATTCCCGGATCATGGCAAGGGTTGTCTCGTTCAATCCCTTTGCGAGTGACGGCTTTGCGTCTGCCCTCTGGTCATTCACGGAAAAGAGACGGTCGATATCGTGCTGGCCGAGTCCCCCGTGGCTGTGCTCCAGATACTTCTTTGTCTCGGTAAAACGGTCAAGAGCTGTCTTAAAACGCGTATATTCGAAGGGTTTCACGAGATAGTCGGTGATCCCGCGATTTAACAGGGAGCGGACGATATCCGTATCGTTCGCGGAGGTGACCATAATGACGGATGGTGTGAGGCCGGCATTGTGGAGGGCATCGAGAAATTCACCGCCGTTCATGACAGGAGTATAGTAATCGAGAATGATCAGGTCAGTGGGATTCGTCTTCAGGTAGGGGAGCGCCTCCGACCCGTTTTTAAAGATCCGGTCCACCCGGAATTCCGGAGTGACCTCGACATACTGTTTATTGATGGAGGCGACCATCGGATCGTCCTCGATGATGATTACATGATACATGGTGTATGCTTCCTTTCCGTAAATGTGATGGTAAAGCAGGTGCCCTCTCCCGGTTCTGTCTCGATGGAGATCTCGCCGTTCCCGCTGTCTACAAGCTGTTTGATCAGGAAAAGTCCGGTCCCGCGGTTTGTGCCCTTGGACGAGACGCCCTTTTCATAGATCCTGTCGATCAGATCCGGACGGATCCCGCGCCCGGTGTCCTCACAGGTGATGATATTGCAGCCCGGGTCACAGTAGATCCCGAGTGTGATCTCCCGGATCTCAGGACTGCCTGCGGAAAGCTCCTCGATGGCATTTTCGAGAAGATTTCCGACGATCGTGATATAGTTTTCGACCGGAAGAAGGAGATCCTTTTCCAGACAGCGGCTGTCCGGGGAGACGGTGAGCAGGATGCCGAGCTCCGCGGCATGCATCATTTTTCCGATCACAAGGGCGCAGATCTTTGATACGCGCAGACAGTCCGCAGTCTGGCGGATCGACTGGCTGGAGACAAGGTTGCTGTTGATAATGAAGTTGATGGCCTCCTCCGTCTGACCGGTCTGGAGGTAGCCCAGGATCACGTGGAGCTTATTTAAAAATTCGTGGTTGAAGGCGCGCAGTGTGTCAAGCATCGCCTTTGCTCCGGTGAGCTCGTCCATGACCGTCTCCATCTCCGTCTGGTCATTGATGATCGTGAGGATCACCGGATGCTCCGTCTGGGTGTCTGCCGGAATCTCACTGACCAGAAGTCTTCGGTTCTCACAGGTGCAGGCACGGTGGTAGGACGGTGTGCCGGACGCGAGGACCCGGTCTGCCTGGGATTCCGGGAAGAAATCCCTGAAAGTGCGTCCTTCCATAAGAGGTTCAGTCCGTTCCTGTCCGGAAGTCCCATCGTCCGGGGAGACAGAAGGCGGATCCTCCGGTTTTTCAGGCAGGACATGAAAGAGATTTTCTGCCGCCTGATTTGCGTAAACCACAGAGCCGGTGGAATCCGTGGCGACAAGACCTTCCTCCAGCGCATTCAGCACGGTATCCTGACGCAGGTACAGGTCGAGAAGCTCCGTCGGGTGATGTCCCATCAGGGAATCCCGGAGAAGGGAGACGAGTCCGTGGGACAGAAGGATGCTGACGAGCAGCATGATCATCGCTGCCAATAAATAGGTAGGAAAGACTTCGTGGACCTGCTCGGAGATGTAGGTGTTGAAGACCGACGCTATAACGAAGCCGATGATCGCTCCGTCGCTATTCCGGATCGAATGGAAAGCCCGCCGCTGGGAACCGTTTGTACCGTAGCCGATGGTGATATAAGGCTGGCTTCCCTTTAAGATTGCCTCCTCCTCGCCGCCGACGAAGGTTTCCCCCGTCTCCTTCCGGTTTGTGTGGTAGAACCGCAGCCCGGTCGTATTATAAATGGCTATGACATTGAGATCGGGAAAATTTTCAGACAGGGAATCCAGAGCTTCATTGGCGGATCCGTCCGGATAACCGTTTTCCAGCATGGAGACAACGCTGTCCATGGAGGCAACATAGGCGGCGAGAGCGCTGATATTTTTATCGATCTCCTGACGCTGCCGTGTAATCGTCGAAGAAAGGGTTATACTTAAGGAGAGGAGCAGCAGGCAGACGGACACTGCCATAAAGCTGAAAAACAACTGGCTCTCCAGGGATAGTTTTCGAAATTTCTGCATCATGAAACGTGTCCTCCATAGTGGAATACAGGGTATTGATATTTATGCCTTAGTATAAAAAAAAAAAGAAGGAGTTTCAAGAGGAAAGATGACGAAAAAAAGAGGGATTCCCGGCTTTTGCCGAAAAAAGGAGAAAATCTTCGATTCATATTGGGAAAAGTTTGTAAAAAGGACTTGCTATTTCTGGCAGAATTATGTACAATAAAACCAAGGTTGATTAATATTTAACAATCATAACTGTTTGGCGTTTCAGAGTATCCTTTATGTTCCGTGAAACGTGCGGACATGCTGAATGGTTATGAAACGACCACACATCATTTTCTAGGAGGAAAAGAAAAATGGCAGTTAAAGTTGCGATTAATGGTTTTGGCCGTATTGGCCGTCTTGCATTCAGACAGATGTTTGGCGCAGAGGGATTCGAGATCGTTGCGATCAACGACTTAACTTCTCCGGAGATGCTCGCACACCTTTTAAAATATGATTCCACACAGGGCAGATACGCTCTTGCGGATACAGTATCCTACGGTGAGGATTCTATCACTGTTGATGGCAAAGAGATCAAGATCTACGCGAAAGCAAACGCAGCAGAGCTTCCGTGGGGCGAGATCGGTGTAGACGTTGTTCTTGAGTGCACAGGCTTCTACACATCCAAAGCAAAAGCACAGGCTCATATCGATGCAGGCGCTAAGCACGTTATCATTTCCGCTCCGGCAGGAAACGATCTTCCGACGATCGTTTACAACGTAAACCACGAGACATTAAGCAAAGATGACCACATCATCTCCGCTGCTTCCTGTACAACAAACTGCCTTGCTCCGATGGCAAAGGCATTAAACGATTCTTACCCGATCCAGTCCGGTATCATGTGCACAATCCACGCTTACACAGGCGACCAGATGACACTTGACGGACCGCAGAGAAAGGGCGATAAGAGAAGAAGCCGTGCAGCAGCAATCAACATCGTTCCGAACAGCACAGGCGCTGCAAAGGCAATCGGCCTTGTAATTCCGGAATTAAACGGTAAGCTCATCGGTTCTGCTCAGCGTGTTCCTACACCGACAGGTTCCACAACAATTTTAACAGCTGTTGTTAAGGGCCAGCCGACAAAGGAATCCATCAACGCAGCAATGAAGGCAGCTTCCAACGAGTCCTTCGGCTACAACACAGATGAGATCGTTTCCAGCGATATCGTTGGTATGAGATACGGTTCTCTCTTCGATGCAACACAGACAATGGTTCTCCCGATCGACGAGAACACATCTGAGGTTCAGGTTGTATCTTGGTACGACAACGAGAACTCCTACACAAGCCAGATGGTTCGTACAATTAAGCACTTCGGAAAACTGTTAAATGCTTAATCGGTCCACAGAAATTGTGACAAATTAGACTCACTGAGGGGTCCGGTCTGTTGAGGACCGGACCCCTTTTTTATGTAACAGGAAATTCCGAGGAATTCCCTGTTACATAAAAAGACGCGGAAAGCGCGCGAAAGCCCGCCTCCCGCGAAAGACTCCGGCGGCTGCCGTGGGTCGGAAGACAGGAAGATGTCTGTCAGAAAATATCAAGGAGGAATTCCGACATGTCTTTAAATAAGAAAACAGTTGATGATATCAACGTAAAAGGTAAAAGAGTTTTAGTCCGCTGCGATTTCAACGTACCGCTTAAGAATGGCGAGATCACAGATGAGACACGTATCAACGCGGCTCTCCCGACGATCCAGAAGCTGATCAACGATGGCGGCAAGGTAATTCTCTGCTCCCACCTCGGAAAAGTTAAAAACGGACCGAACGAGGGAGAATCCCTTGCACCGGTTGCAAAGAGCCTTTCCGCAAAGCTTGGCAAGGAAGTTGTATTCGTTTCTGATTACAATGTAACCGGCGAAGCTGCAACAAAGGCAGTGGATGCTATGAAAGAGGGGGACGTAGTCCTTCTTCAGAATACACGTTTCCGTGGCGCTGAGGAGACAAAGAACGGCGAGGAGTTCAGCAAAGAGCTCGCGGATCTCGCAGACGATTATGTATGCGACGCGTTCGGTTCCTCCCACAGAGCACACGCTTCCGTAGCCGGTGTTACAAAATTCATCTCCGCAAAGGGTGGCTCCAACGTAGTCGGCTACCTGATGGAGAAAGAGATCGCGTTCCTTGGAAACGCGGTTGAGAATCCGGTTCGTCCGTTCGTAGCGATCCTCGGCGGCGCAAAGGTTGCTGATAAGTTAAACGTGATCTCCAACCTGCTTGAGAAGTGTGATACCCTCATCATCGGCGGCGGCATGGCCTACACCTTCTTAAAGGCACAGGGCAAGGAGATCGGTAAGTCCTTAGTTGACGATACAAAGATCGACTACTGCAAGGAGATGATGGAGAAGGCAGAAAAGCTTGGAAAGAAGCTTCTCCTTCCGGTTGATACAACCGTTGTTGCTGAGTTCCCGAACCCGATCGACGCACCGGTTGAGGTTGAGTACGTTTCCGTGGATGCGATCCCGGCAGACAAAGAGGGCGTTGATATCGGACCGGAGACCTGCAAGCTCTACACAGAAGCTGTAAAGAGCGCGAAGACGGTTGTATGGAACGGACCGATGGGTGTATTCGAGAACCCGACTCTTGCTGCAGGTACTATTGCGGTTGCGAAAGCACTTGCTGAGACAGACGCTACAACGATCATCGGCGGCGGCGATTCCGCGGCAGCAGTCAACCAGCTCGGCTTTGGCGATAAGATGAGCCATATCTCCACAGGCGGCGGCGCATCCTTAGAGTTCCTGGAAGGAAAAGAGCTTCCGGGCGTTGCCGCAGCTGACGACAAATAATGAATGAAACCAGTACACCGTGCGCCGGAACAGGCGTGGAAGGGCGCTGCAAGCTCGCTTGCACAAGCCCTTTCAGGTCTGTTCCGGTATAGGGGGCGCGCCCCGGCTTCTTGTTTTTATGAAATAAAAACAAGAAGATGCACGGTGGGGAGCAAATGTACGCATTTACTTCCCTGGCTGTAAATATTATAATGTCCGAGATTCCAGATCCGGGGCGGTGATCCCGTCCCGGATTTTGTCATAGTATGGAAAACTGCAGATGTAGTTTTTGAATGTTATCGTTCAGAGAGAATCCTGGATATGGATCTTGAAGATAAATATTGGTATATATGGGGGTAGATAACCATGGCAAGAAAGAAAATTATCGCTGGAAACTGGAAAATGAACATGACTCCGTCCGAGGCAGTGGCACTCGTTGAGACATTAAAGCCGCTCGTTAAGACGGAGGAAGCGGACGTTGTATTCTGCGTACCGGCTATCGACATCATTCCTGTCGTAAAGGCATGCGAGGGAACAAACATCGAGGTCGGCGCTGAGAATATGTATTTCGAGGAGAAGGGCGCGTACACAGGCGAGATCTCCCCGAACATGCTGACAGATGCCGGCGTAAAATATGTGATTATCGGACATTCCGAGAGAAGAGAGTACTTCGCTGAGACAGATGAGACTGTCAATAAGAAAGTCTTAAAGGCATTCGAGCATGGACTGACCCCGATCATCTGCTGCGGTGAGACTCTTACCCAGAGAGAACAGGGAATCACTCTGGACTGGATCCGCAAACAGGTGAAGATCGCGTTCCAGAACGTGACAGCAGATCAGGCAAAGACTGCTGTGATCGCTTACGAGCCGATCTGGGCCATCGGAACCGGAAAGACAGCTACCACGGAGCAGGCTGAGGAAGTCTGCGGAGCGATCCGTGCGTGCATCGGTGAGATCTACGACGAGGCAACAAAGGAAGCGATCCGCATCCAGTACGGCGGATCTGTAAACGCCGGAAACGCTGCAGAGCTCTTTGCGCAGGCGGATATCGACGGAGGACTTGTCGGTGGCGCGTCCTTAAAGGCTGATTTCGGAAAGATCGTAAATTAACCTGTTGTGCTAGATAAAATAATATAAAGAAACTTCAACAAAATGTGCTATCCTATTTGTAGGCAATACAAC
>NZ_WQPW01000124.1:0-1034 GCF_018785465.1 Clostridium sp. MCC328 | reverse complement strand
TTTTTAGAATATCAGTTCTTTGATTTTTCCAAGTTCGCAGGTTTCACCGAAAATACTGTTTAATGCAATGCAGAGGTTGTATGCCAATACTTTATTAACCAAACGGGTGCATAAGCCCTGAAAGCTTTTGGCAAGTACTCTTTCTGCATTTAACTGACCGCTTAACTGTGAAAAGACAGTTTCTACCCGTCTTCTCAATTTGAAGATCAGCTGACGCACCGATTTTGGCCAGTTTTCTTTACTGTTGGAACGCTTGAGTGCAAAAAGACAGATCGTTTGTTCCTGCATTTCCTGCATGAGTTTTTCGCCAACATATCCTTTATCTGCTAAAATTGTAATATTTGAACAATTATCCACCAGATCCCGTAATCCTTCACGGTCATCTGTGGATGCCGGCGTAATCTCAAATGCAGTAATGTAACCTTCTAATGTGACCAGGGCATGCACTTTATAGCCGAAGTAAGTTTCCTTTTTAGAAGGGCACTTTCCGTAATCAGCACCCTGGCTGCGAAATGTTTTGCAGTATCGTGCACGTCCAAATTTGCAGACTGCAAGCGGAAAACTATCAATAATGCAATAAGAACTGACCGGAACCGGAAAAACAGAGAGCATCTTTTGTCTTAATAATTCGGTTGTCTGCATCAGAGCACGCCTCGTTCTGTTAAAACGACTTCTGCTGCAAAGCTGCGGAAAAAGATGTCTGTAATTCTTTTTCACGAAAGAAAACCAGGCATTTTCAGAATCAACGCCAAGCAACTCACCACAAAGACTAATGGTAATGATTTCCGAATCAGATAGTTTTGCATCTAAAACATGCCGTCGCTTGGCAACCTCAGGAAGTGCAAACTGATGATACAATTCGTCAATAATAACGTAAGTGGTTAAAATAAAGTCTTCAAAAGTTGCAATAACAGTGGTATTATTATTTTGGAACTTCAACATAATGATGCCTCCTTTCGTTGTATTGCCTACAAATAGGATAGCACATTTTGTTGAAGTTTCTTTATATTATTTTATCTAGCACAACAGGTTAA
>NZ_WQPW01000013.1:0-59568 GCF_018785465.1 Clostridium sp. MCC328 | reverse complement strand
GTCGAGGGCTTATCCAGGAAGGTCTGGTTGGTTGATGAAACGGTAAAGATGGATTTCAATATGTGGTTTTGAAGGTATGTTAAATACCTGAATGGCCCGGTGGCTCAGCTGGTTAGAGCGCCGCCCTGTCACGGCGGAGGTCGTGGGTTCGAATCCCATCCGGGTCGCGCATACATTTAGGTTTCCAGTATGTATGTAAGTATTATTTAAAATTTGGGGTCTTAGCTCAGCTGGGAGAGCATCTGCCTTACAAGCAGAGGGTCATAGGTTCGAGCCCTATAGGCCCCATTTTTAGACAGTACATGCCGATGTGGCTCAATTGGCAGAGCAGCTGATTTGTAATCAGCAGGTTATCGGTTCGAGTCCGATCATCGGCTTTAGTTTTAAAAACTAAATAATTGTTATGGGCGGATTCCCGAGTGGCCAAAGGGGACAGACTGTAAATCTGCTGCAACTTGCTTCGGTGGTTCGAATCCACCTCCGCCCATTAAATAGGTATTGATTTTTCGATATTTATTTTGTATAATAAAAAAGCATCGTCGCGGGGTGGAGCAGTCTGGAAGCTCGTCGGGCTCATAACCCGAAGGTCGTAGGTTCAAATCCTGCCCCCGCAATTATGCCCAGATAGCTCAGTTGGTAGAGCAGAGGACTGAAAATCCTCGTGTCGCTGGTTCGATTCCAGCTTTGGGCATTACAACTTAATAGTTGTATGGGATATTAGCTCAGTCGGTAGAGCACTTGACTTTTAATCAAGTTGTCCGGGGTTCGAATCCCCGATGTCTCATTAAGTTGCGGAAGCCGAGAGGTTTCCGCTTTTTCGTATTCTAAAGTTTGCTAAAAAAGAGGTTGCTGCACATTCACACAGCAACCTCTTTTTTAGGTTAAAGTATATGTTGTTGAAAGTCGAAGATCAGTTTGATTTTGTCGGAATGAACTGTGCAATGCGTCCGGCGAAATCAGCGATATTCTGAGTCTGAAGGATCACACGGCCAGGACCGGTAATCTTTGTGAGGAAGAGACCTTCGCCGCCGAAGAAGATATTTCCAAGGCCTTTGATCGTCTCAACTTCATATTTTACGGTTTTCTCGAACGCAACGACATTTCCTGTATCAACTTTGATCACTTCGCCCGGTGCAAGCTGTTTCTCGACAACATCGCCGTCGATTTCGAGAAAGGCCATTCCGGAACCGGAGATGGATTCAAGGATGAAGCCTTCGCCGCCAAACAGTCCGGAAGTAAATTTCTTTGTGAAGGTGACATCAAGATTTACAGAATCCTGTGCGCAGAGGAATGCACCTTTCTGGCAGATCATGCCGCCGTTTTCTGCCGCGTCGATCGGAAGAACCTGACCAGGTACAGTTGACGCAAATGCGATCGTGGCACCCGGAGCATCCGCACGGTAGGTAGCCATAAACATGGATTCACCGGCAAACATGCGGCCAAGACCTTTCATAAATCTGCCGCGTGTGTTTGTGGACATGGAAATCCCTTCAGACATCCAGGACATTCCGCCGGACTGTGTGTACATAGTTTCGCCTGGAGCATCAAATTTGATCTCAACTGCAGGGATAGTTGTGCCAATAATTCTGTATTTCATAGGATCCTCTCTTTCTGGCGTATTGAACGATGAAAATACGCTTGTATTGCTGTATCCAAAAGATACACAAGGGTGAACAAATATATTGTATCATACTCTGCCGATAGTTGCAAAAGAGATACTGGAATGAAATTTACAGTGAAAAATCCTGTTTATGAAAATAACAAAATGATAACATGTTTACAGTTTCCTTAAATATGGGGGTGCTCGCTTGTGTGAAAAAATTATGAATGATAAAATATCGGTAACAAGTTCAGTGACAGGTGAATTCAGTTTGGGGAAAAGAAGGTGGCAAGTTGAAAAAGATTTGGATGATGACGGCAGCTTTAGGGGTGGGAATATGGCTGACAGGGTGTTCGCCGGCTTTTGTTCCGGTAGAAGATCCGAGTGAGTCACAGACAGAGGAACGAAATAGTCCTGAAACGGAAAAAGAAGATCAGAGGGAAGATCTGGCCTTTCAGCCAATTTCGGAAGAAGAACGTCGGCGGATCGTAACGGAATTGGAATCGTTTGATGGAGATCATAAATTTTCGGATATGGATCCGGAAAAGGCAGCATCCTGCGGCGGAGAGATCCGGGATACGTATGATTTTATCGGACGGGAGACGGAAAATGGTTACGGGTATGTCTTGGGATTTCGAAAAGGCAAGGAGGATCCGTTGCAAGATCTCAGCATTTATAGCATTGATGATGTGATCGAGGCTGAAAAGTGGAACGAGGATGAAAGTATTTTTGAAAAAGTATATACTTTCGAAAATGTTTATGAAATGTATTACACGGAAGCAAAGGATGTTCTGTTTTTTGTTCCGAGCGGAATAGAAGAACCGGAAGAACTCAGAAAAGCGTTTACATACAGCCTCTGTGACGGTGACGAGGGGGTCCGGTATCTGGAGACTGTAAAGGAGCGCGGCGTGCGGATGTCACCACCGGAGGACGGCGGATATCTTACCGTCCGAAGATTTGAAGATGCAGAGGTACTGGAGGAATATATTCCTTTGACTGAGGATCAGGAGAAAGAGATCACCGGCTCGGATGAGATCATTGATCCGGTAATGTATGGAATAGATGGGATCACATATGCGGCAAGCCAGGAAATTTATGAGTCAGAAAACCCGGATCCGGATGAGATCACGGTTCCGGCATTAAAAATTGCAGAGGAAAAATGTGAATTTCAGACGGTCGGAACGGAAGACATGAAAGAAATTACAAGTGCGGAACTTGAGGTGGTCCCGATTTCCAAAGAGCCAGAGAAAAACACCGATTTGGCGCGCAAAGATTCTGCTGACTCGGAGGTCGTAGGGATTTCCGAGATGCTGCAGGATCCGGAATTGTTAAAAAGGCTGGAGGAGATCCTGGCGGGGGCATCTTTTGATGAAGCGAAAGAATGTCCGTATAACGGGATCCTGACGCTGACAAAGGCGGATGGGACACAGGTAGTGGTGAGACTGGCATCGGACGGATGCGATTCGATGGTTTATGGCAGCTATAGCTTTTATCAGGCAGCTGGGGGTGAAGTTGCGGAAATTTGGGATATGTTTCCGGAGGTAAAAGCGGAGATTGTAAAGTAAGCCGGCATTTGTAGCATTGACATTTCTTATGGAATACAGACAGATATTAGACTGGGTGAACAAAGAAGACTGGAGTGCATTATTGGATGTAGGACAGTCGCAGATTGAGAAACTTCTCTCGGAGCAAAAAGAAAAAAATATTTTATAACGAATGCGGATGCGAATTTGACGGACAACTCCCAGTTCATTTGCAGGCAGATGGGAAACAGGAGAATAAAAATTTTGAATTACAGAAAAGAAAAACAGCCGGGACTTTTAGAACGGCTGACAGAATATGCGGGCTCGGATGCGTATCCATTTCATATGCCGGGACATAAAAGACGGGAGATTCCGGATGGGATCCCGGGGGGATTTCCGGACCCGTATGGGATCGATATCACGGAGATCGATGGGTTTGACAACCTGCATCATGCGGAAGGAATTTTGAAGGATGCCATGGAGACGGTGGCTGCGATCTACGGGGCGGACCGGTCCTGGTATCTTGTGAATGGGAGTACCTGCGGTATCTTAAGTGCGGTTTTTGCAGCCACGGAAAACGGCGGAAAGATCCTGACAGCGAGAAACTGTCATAAGGCGGTGTACCATGCGATCTGCCTGAACCGGCTGGAGGCGGAATATCTGTATCCGGAGGAGATCACGGAATTCAGGATCAATGGAGGAATCCGTGCGGAGGATGTGAGAAAAGCGCTTGAAAAGGATGCGATGCGCTGTGCGGGAAATTCGGGGGATGTGAGAGGAAAAATCACGAAAATCCAGGCAGTGCTCATCACATCCCCAACCTATGAAGGCGTGGTGTCGGATATCCGGGCGATCGCGGATGCGGCTCATGAATACGGGATCCCGTTGATCGTCGATGAGGCACACGGGGCACATCTGGAGTATGCAGATCAGTGTCACAGCTTTCCGAAATCGGCGTTAGAATACGGGGCGGATATCGTGATCCAGAGTCTTCATAAGACGTTGCCATGCTTTACCCAGACGGCAATCCTGCATGTGAAGGGAAAACTTGTGGATCAGGACAGAATTTCGAGGTATTTGTCCATGTTTCAGACATCCAGCCCGTCATACCTTTTTATGGCTGGGATGGAGCGGTGCATCCGGTATATGGATGGGGACGGAAGAAATGAGATGATCCGGTATGAGAAAAGACTGGAGCGCTTTATGGAGCGGATGGAAGGACTTCAGGTACTTGAGGTTCTGGACCGGGAAATCTGTGGGAAATATCGGACTGTGGCCGGATGGGATCCGTCGAAGATCGTAGTTTCCACGATGCGCGCAGAGGATTTTCACGGGGAAGAGCTGGCGGAGACACTGCGGAGAAAATACCATCTTGAGATGGAGATGACAGCGCCGGAGTATGTGATCGCGATGACGTCGCTGATGGACACGGAAGAAGGATTTGAGCGGCTTGGAACGGCGCTGCTAGAGATTGACGGGGTGCTGAGACGCCGCATGGAGTCCGGGCGAAAGGAGAAAGCAGCTAGTGAGACTCCAGAAGGCCTGGAATCTAAACTTTCTCACCCGGTCAGGAGAATGCTCATCTGTGAGGCAATGGATGCTGATACGGAGCGCACAGCGTTTCAGGATACGGTCGGAAAGGTATCTGCGGAGTTTGTGTATCTGTATCCGCCGGGAATCCCGATCATCGCGCCGGGAGAGGTCTTCACGGATGCGATCGTGGAGAAGATCATGGCGTACAAGGCAGCAGGACTTCTTGTCCAGGGACCGGCTGATCCGGATGCGGACGTGATCTTAACATGTCAGACGCCAGGGTTTGTTCATAAAGGATTCTGATGAAAAAGGAAAACGTTAGTAATTCAAGTGCATAAGAGGTGGCTGCATCCGAAATGAAGAGGCTTATCATGCGAGAGTATTTCCCAGGAGAGAAACTTTTGTTACTTTAAAAGAATAAGAATTTGATGAACTGAAAATTCCATGTCATACAGCAGTCTTCACAGATTTTTCCAAGCAGGAACAGGAATTCTTACAGTGTATAAGTGGGAATGCGGATCCCGTGAAATTATCGAGCGAGGATGGAAACAACGGTTGCACGGGACCTCTGATTTTGATACAATGAAAAGATAGAACCTGAAAAGTGGTTGTAAAAGTTCGATCGAAAAGTCTTATCTGACAGGGATAAAAATTATAATACAGAAGGCTGAGAGAAACAAATGGGCAGGATATATTATCTTCTTGGGAAGAGCGCGACAGGAAAAGATACACTGTATAAGGAAATCCTGAAGCGGAGACCAAAGCTGCGGACGGTGACGATGTATACAACAAGACCGATCCGGGAAGGCGAGACGGACGGAGTGGAATATTTCTTTACCGACCGTGAGGAGCTGGAGAGGCAGCTGGCTTCCGGAAAGGTGATTGAGTCGAGAACTTATCAGACGATCGCCGGTCCGTGGACTTACTATACGGTGGATGACGGGCAGTTTAATGTTGCCGACGACGAGTCCTGTCTTATGATCGGGACACTGGAATCTTACGAGAAGATGTGTACCTATTTTGAAGCGGGAAAGATGGTTCCGGTCTATATCGAGGTCCCGGACGGGATCCGGCTTCTCAGGGCCGTCAAACGCGAGGAAAACCAGAAAAAGCCGAATTACCGGGAAGTCTGCCGGAGATACCTTGCAGACGAAAAAGATTTTTCAGAGGAAAATCTGGAACGCCTGGGAGTTACAAAGAGATATCAGAATACGGATATGGAAATCTGCGTGGAAGAAATCCTAAGGGATTTGGATAAATAACTTTTTATAGGCGCTATTTTGTGGTAAGATAAAATGGAAACACCGTTATCGGGAACAGTTAAATGTTCTGTTTGAACCGGGAAGATCCGGCGAAAAAGGCAGTGCCGGAACTAACAGGATGAGGAGGGATGCGGCTATGTCAGAAGAAAAGATCATGGGATTTGAAGAGATCCTCGGGAATGAGATGGTGAAAGATCACTTTAAAAAGGCGATCCAGAACCATAAGATCTCACATGCTTATATCCTGACGGGAGAAGCCGGCATGGGAAGAAAATCGATCGCGAATGCGTTTGCAATGACGCTCCTGTGCGAGAAAGGCGGAAGTGAGCCGTGCATGATGTGCCATTCCTGCAAGCAGGTGATGAGCGGAAACCACCCGGATCTCATCTATGTAACACATGAAAAGCCGGGAAGCATCGGCGTGGATGATGTGCGGGAACAGATCAACGATACGATCATGATCCGCCCGTACAGCAGTTATTATAAGATCTATATCGTGGATGAGGCGGAAAAGATGACAGTTCAGGCGCAGAACGCCTTATTAAAGACCATTGAAGAGCCGCCGGCCTATGCGGTCATCATTCTGATCACGACAAATCAGGAGGCGTTTTTACCGACGATCCTCTCCAGATGTGTCCAGATGAAGTTAAAGCCGCTTAAGGATTTCACGATCAAGAGTTACCTGACCCAGAATCTCCATATTGCGGAGAAGGATGCGGATATCTGCGCTGCATTCGCAAGGGGAAATCTCGGAAAGGCGATCCATCTGGCTTCGTCGGATGAATTTAGGGAACTTTTCCAGAAGGTCATGGTTCTCGTGAAAAACGTGGGAACTATGGATATTTCGATGCTTCTGGATTGTATCCGGGAGATGAAAGAGCAAAACTTTGATATCGGCGAGGTGCTGGACTTAATGCAGCTCTGGTACCGGGATGTGCTCATGTTCAAGGTCACGAAGGACATGAACCTGCTGATTTTCAAGGATGAATATAAAATGATCAATGAGACGGGTGAGAAAGTCGATTATGCCGGTCTGGAAGCGATCCTGGCGGCGATCGACACGGCGAGAACACGTTTGAACGCAAACGTAAATATGGAATTAGCGATGGAATTACTCCTGCTGACCATGAAGAACCCGTCATAAGGAGTAAGGCATGACGAAAGTAATTGGGATCCGCTTCCGAAAAGCGGGAAAAGTATATTATTTCAGCCCTGGCGAGAATGAGATCAAGACCGGCGACCATGTGATCGTCGAGACGGCCAGAGGCGTGGAGTACGGATATGTGGTGCTTGGAACCCACGAGGTGGATGACAAGAAGGTGATCCAGCCGCTGAAACCAGTGATCCGCATGGCGACACCGGCGGACGAGGAGACGGAGCGCCGCAACAAGGAGAAGGAAAAAGAGGCCTTCAAGGTATGCGTTGAGAAGATCAAGAAGCACAATCTCAGTATGAAGCTCATTGACACGGAGTATACCTTCGATAATAATAAGGTGCTGTTTTATTTTACGGCAGACGGAAGAATCGATTTCCGTGAGTTGGTAAAGGATCTGGCTTCCGTATTTAAGACAAGGATCGAGCTTCGCCAGATCGGTGTCCGCGATGAGACAAAGATCGTGGGCGGAATCGGTATCTGCGGAAGACCGCTTTGCTGTGCGTCCTATCTTTCTGAGTTTATTCCGGTATCCATCAAGATGGCGAAGGAACAGAATCTGTCCCTGAACCCGACGAAGATCTCCGGTGTCTGCGGAAGATTGATGTGCTGCTTAAAGTACGAGGAAGATACTTATGAGGAGTTAAATGGAAGACTTCCGAATATCGGCGACTATGTGACAACAGACGACGGTTTAAAGGGCGAGGTCCACAGTGTGAGCATTCTGCGCCAGCTTGTGAAGGTCATTGTGACTGTGAACAACGATGAGAAGGAGATCCGTGAATATAAAGTGGATCAGTTAAAATTCCGCCCGAAAAAGAGACGGGAAAAGCAGTCCACGAACGATGCGGAGCTTAAGCAGTTAGAGGCTCTTGAGAAAAAAGAAGGGAAATCAAAACTCGATGGCGATTGAGTTAAAGGAAAATGAGCGTCTGGATGATCTTCAGAGAAATGGACTGCAGATCATCCAGAAGACAGATGGATTCTGCTTTGGTATGGACGCGGTGCTGCTTTCCGGTTTTGCGGCTGTAAAGCCGGGGGAGAGGGCGCTGGATCTTGGAACCGGGACGGGGATCATTCCGCTTCTTCTTTCCGCAAAGACGGAGGGAAAACATTTTTCGGCACTTGAGATCCAGGATGAGATTGCCAGGATGGCGGAGCGGAGCGTAAAATTAAACCATCTGGAAAATAAAATTGAGATCGTACATGGAGATATCAAGGAAGCCAGCCGGATTTTCGGAGCGGCTTCCTTTGATGTCGTTACGACAAATCCACCGTATATGAATGACTCCCACGGACTTAAGAATCCGACGGAGGTGAAGGCAATTTCCAGACACGAGGTGCTCTGTACGCTGGAGGACGTGGTACGGGAAGGCGCGAAAGTGCTGAAACCGGGAGGAAGAATGTATATGGTGCACCGCCCCCATAGGCTGATCGAGATCTTAGGGACGATGAAGCAGTATAAGCTGGAACCGAAGCGGATGAAGATGGTGCATCCTTTTAAGGATAAGGATGCGAATATGGTCCTCATCGAAGCAGTCCGCGGCGGCGGCGCCTGGATGAAGGTGGAGGCGCCGGTGATCGTTTATAAGGAGCCGGGGGTGTATACGGACGAGATTTACTCAATTTACGGATACTAAAAATTTGGACCAAATGGGGAATGGGTCCTGTATACACGGAAGATGTTGATAGATTAAGGTAAAGCAGCTGACGCCAGTTTACGGAATGTGGCGTTCGGCAGCAGGAGGAATTGGTCATGCAGGGAAAATTATATTTATGCGCAACGCCTATCGGGAACTTGGATGATATCACGCTGCGGGTGCTAAATACGTTGAAAGAGGTGGATCTGATCGCTGCGGAGGATACGCGGCACAGCATCAAGCTTTTAAACCATTTTGACATCAAGACGCCGATGACCAGTTACCATGAGTTTAATAAGGTGGAAAAGGCGAGAGTTCTCGTTGAGAAGATGAAGGAAGGCACGAATATCGCACTGATCACGGATGCCGGGACACCGGGGATCTCGGATCCGGGCGAGGAGCTTGTAAAGCAGTGCTATGAGGCCGGAATCGAGCTGACTTCTCTTCCGGGACCGGCGGCATGCATTACAGCGCTCACGATCTCCGGAATGGCGACGAGACGGTTCGCGTTTGAGGCGTTTCTGCCGTCGGATAAGAAGGAAAAGCAGAGAATTCTGGAAGAATTAAAGTCTGAGACACGGACGATTATCCTCTATGAGGCGCCGCACCGTCTGGTACGGACCTTGGAAGAGCTTCTTGAGGCGTTAGGGGACCGGAGGATCACGATCTGCCGGGAACTTACAAAGAAGTATGAGACGGCATTCCGAACCACGTTTGAGGGGGCATTAGATCACTTTGAGACGGAGGAACCGCGGGGCGAATGTGTCATCGTGGTCGAGGGAAAGAGCCCGGAGGAGATCAAAAAAGAGAAGGAACAGACATGGGAAGCCATGTCGATCAAGGAGCACATGGACGTCTATCTGTCACAGGGAATCGAGAAGAAAGAAGCGATGAAGCTTGTGGCGAAGGACCGCGGAATCGGGAAACGGGATGTGTACCAGATGTTATTGGAAGAGTAAAGAGTCATGCAGTTTAATTCAGTTGATTTTATGATATTTTTTCCCGCAGTGGTGGCGGTATACTTTGTGATACCGCGAAAGCTGCGGGAATACTGGCTTTTAATTGCCAGTTATTATTTTTATATGGGGTGGAATGCCAAATATGCGCTTCTGATCGGCTCATCGACAGCGATCACATATGTAAGCGGACTGCTCTTAGATCGGGCGGATCATACCAAAGAGGAACGTGCCGGAAAAATTCAGAAGAAACTGGTGCTAGCAGCCTGCATGGCGGTCAATCTGGGTATTCTGGCAGTTTTTAAGTACGGAAATTTCGCAATCAATTCTGTCAATTACATATTGTCAAAAATTCATGTCTCGGCGGTGGAGCGCCGGTTTGATCTTCTTCTTCCGGTCGGAATTTCCTTTTACACGTTTCAGGCACTGGGATACATCATGGACGTATACCGGAATGACGTGGAAGTGGAGAAAAATCCGGTCCGGTATGCGCTGTTTGTATCCTTTTTCCCTCAGCTCGTGGCAGGACCGATCGAGAGATCAAAAAATCTATTGAATCAGATGAGATCCATCGATCAGATTCAGGTGTGGGATGCGAAAAGAGTGGCATCCGGTGGGATTTTCATGGTCTGGGGACTCTTCATGAAGATGGTCATTGCAGACCGGATCGCGATTCCGGTGGATACGGTATTTAACAATTTCCGTATGTACGGGGGAACTGAGATCGCACTGGCGGCGGTGGGATTCGCGATCCAGATCTACTGTGATTTTGGCAGCTATTCCATGATCGCCATCGGGGCGGCAAAAGTCATGGGATTTCAGCTGATGGAAAACTTTAATACGCCATATTTTGCCGTCGGAATCCGGGACTTCTGGGGACGGTGGCATATTTCTCTCAGCACCTGGTTCAGGGATTATCTCTATATCCCGTTAGGCGGCAACCGCAGGGGAAAATTCCGCAAAGCGGTCAATATTATGATCGTATTTCTGACGAGCGGCCTGTGGCATGGGGCGGACTGGAGCTTTGTGCTGTGGGGCGGTATTCATGGATTTTATCAGGTGATCGAGGATGTGACGGAGAAATTTAGAAATAAACTCTGGAAAGCCATGAACGTAAAAACAGATTGCTTCAGCTGGAAATTCCTTCAGATGGCAGTGACATTTGTTCTGGTGGTGTTTGCGTGGATCTTTTTCAGAGCCGATTCGATCCGGGACGCGCTCGGTGTGATCAAACGGATCGTGATATGCCAGACTCCATGGGTCCTGTTTGACGGTGAGATCTACAATCTCGGTCTGGACCGGATCGAGATGAACATTCTGATCGTCAGTCTTGTGATCCTGTTTCTGGTGGATCTTGTGCGATATCTGAAAAAACAGACGCTGGACGTATTCCTGATGAGTCAGAATCTGTGGTTTGAGTGGTTTGCTGTGATCGGACTTATCGTGATGATCTTCATTTTCGGGGAATATGGACCAGCATTTGATCCGCAGCAGTTTATCTATTTTCAGTTCTAGGAGGGGAAAAGTGAAAAAGACGGTAGTTCGGATCACAGGTTTTTTGCTGATTCTGCTCATGGTGCTGGCAGGAATCAATCGCGTGTTCAAGATGAAGTACGGGGACGGCATCTACAGCCTGACAAAGTTTTACGAACAGAAGAAAGACAGCGTGGATGTGCTGGTTTTAGGCAGCAGCCATGCGTTTGAAAATATTAATACGGGGACACTGTGGGATGAATATGGAATGGCATCCTATGTATTGGGCGGCTCCAGGCAGCCGTCCTGGAATACATACTATTATCTGAAAGAGGCGTTGAAGACCCAGCAACCGGAGCTGATCGTTTTAGAAGGTTATATGCTGCTCTATGATGCGGATTATGAGGAGAGCAGCAGGATCATAAAAAACAATTTTGGGCTGAAGTGGTCGAAGGATAAGATTGAGTCTATTAAGGTCAGCGCACCGAAGAGTCAGTGGGCAGAGTATTTTCTGGAATATACGCAGTACCACACCAGATACCGGGAACTCAGCCGGGAGGATTTCCTGAAAAACCAGGGATATCGCTACTATGATGACTGGAAGGGGTTTGGATGTAATCTTGATACGATTGCGGAAGTGGGGACCGATGTGAAGCAGGTGGATGAGGTAAGCCCGCTTTACGGAAAGACGGAGGAGTATTACCGGAAGATCCTGGATCTGGCCAGAGAGGAGAATATACCGGTGCTTGTGACGATCGCGCCGTATTTCCTGGTGGATGAGAAGAGTGAAAGGATGTTCAACCGGGTTGGGGAGATCGCAGGGGAATACGGGGATCTGTTTCTGGACGGTAATAAACTTGTGGATGAGATCGGTGTGGATTATCAGGTGGACAATGCGGATGATGTGGGACACCTGAATTATCTGGGAAATCAGAAATACACAAAGTATCTCGGAACATACATAAAGGAACATTATACGGTGAGTGACCGCAGGGCGGACGCGGCTTATGAGAGCTGGCAGAAAAACGCGGATTATATCCGGGAGATGATCGTAAATCAGGAGCTGAAGGAGAGCGGGGATATGGAAGCGATATGCGAAAAGCTCCAGAACCCTAATTATTGGGTGTTTATCTCGGTGGATGATTCCTGCGATGGGGAGGATCAGGAACTTCAGAGGTTTCTTTGCGCGGCAGGTCTTGAGGATGCACTTCAAAACGGCTTTCCGGCGGGAGTATGGCTGACATCTCAGGGGAAAATCTTAAATGCCACTGGGGCAGGTACCGCCAAGATCTATATCCGGAAGAAACCGAAGGAATTTTGCATTCAGAGAATGGCCGGTGCTGACGGGCAGATGGAAAACCAGATCATCTGTGACAGGGTCTCTTACCGGAAGGTGGATTCCGGTGTCAATGTGGTGGTTTATGATCTGATGACGGAGGAGATCGAGGATCAGTTTGGAATTGATGTTTCTGATGGGTGCAGGATCGTGAGATAGGGAATTGTTGAGAAAATAGATGGGTGAAAAATTACAGATAAATAATGAAAAAATAACGAATATCTTAATAATATAGCAGAAAAAAAATAATAGTTGAAAAACAGGGGGGGGGTAAATGATATAATTCAAGTAGATGAAACGGAAACAATCAGCATAGCGGGGGGCGATTTATATGAAGAAAAAAATGTGGTTAACATTATGTAACTTAGGCGTTTCAGTAGTATTTTTATTGTCGTTATATAGCTATACAAAGGGTGTGAGAATGTTTTCGCTGGGATTAGCAATGGCACTTCTTATAGAAATAGGTATCAGAGGGTTTATTGAGCAGAAATTTTCGCAGGAGGGCGCTGAGGTAAATGGAAATAAGATTTATCATGTATCTGAAATATTAAGATATGCCTGCGCTATTATTTTGGCAATAGGAGTGTGGCGCAATGGGTTTAAATGACAGTGATTAAAATAATAGTTGTAATATAAACTGCTCCGTTCTCCCAATTACATGATTGTTTTGGGAGAACGGAGCAGTTTGTTGTAAGAAAGTTTATAAGCTCAGACACACAAGCGGCAGCGTGATGATCGAAAACAGGGTCGTTATGAAGATCATGCCTGCAGCGTAGTCGCCGTCGGAGTGCTGGGTCTCGGCGATCATGGCGATGGAGGCCATGGAGGGGAGTGCGCAGAGGACGCTGAGAGTGACGGCGATGCTGCGGTCGATGGACGGAATGTAGTGCATTATTGTATAGAAAGCAATGGGCAGCAGGACCATTTTTATGAGAACTGTCGCGTAGATCTCCCTGCATTTTAAGTAATTCCGGATTTTGATATAGCAGAATACTCCGCCGAGATAGATCATTGCCAACGGAGAAGCGGCGGAACCAGTTTTTGCGAGGGCGTTTACCACCGCGGCAGGAAGTTTGATGCCGGTGAGAACAAGGAAAACGCCTGTGGTGATGGCAATGGTTGCCGGATTAACCATTTTTATCAGCCGTTTTGAGAGTGAAACAGAAGTTTGGCTGTCCGGCGGGGAGGTCAGGTCTAATCCGATGGTCCAGAGCACGAGCTGGTCGATCACCGTGAATACGGCGATATAGATTCCTCCCTGTTCCGGGTATAGCGCGAGGATGATCGGAATCCCCATGAATCCGCAATTCCCGAACATGCTACAGGCGCGGTAAAGATTTCTGTGTTGTATATCCAGATGCAGTAATTTCGACAGTGCGTCTGTGACCAGATAGAGAACCAGATAGTACACTGCAGTGAGCAGAAGGATCACTGTGGATGAAAGAAACTGCTCCTTTGTTGCGCCGTTGATTGCGTTTGAAAAGATCAGCAGGGGGAGCAGGATTTTTGTGACACACGAGGACAGGGCGCCTAATTTCTCACGGTCCAGCACGTTTGTCTTCACGGCGATGATACCAATCAGGAGATACACCACGAAGACCTCAACTTGTTCGAGTACGATCGAAAAGTAATTCATTATGATACCTCCAGGCGGACAGGGAGATAGGGTGTCCGGCCTTTGTAATATAATTCATTCATTTAGAAGTTCATCTTCATAGAATTCAATTTTATTATAGATGGATTGTTGAAAGATTTCTATCATTATCTCCATCACTCCGGGCAAAAATGATGAAGATAATGATAAAATGAAGAAAATAATCGAGTACAGCACAAAAAATGACTTCCGATACTTAGAAAAGTCGGAAGTCATTTTTCAATAGGACGGGCCTAAATTTTACGCAAATTTTGCCTTTAATGTTCGGATCGCCGGGGACTGTACAAGGATCGTGTAGACCACGCCTCCGAGGACGATCCCTGCGATGGTCTGCATGGACAGGGTGAACATTTCACCGAAGGCAACAACGGTGCCGTAGAGCGGGATCTTTACTAAGGTGTAGCCGATAATATGGGCGATGCCGCCGACGATAGCACCGACAAGCCAGGAATACTTAAAGTTCGGCAGAAGCTTGTAGGCGATAGTTCCGGCGATGAACGCCCAGAGACCTTTTAATAACATGGTCGGGAGAACCCATACCGCGTAGCCGCCGAGAAAATCGGAGAGACCTGCGCCGATGGCACCGGCGAGGACGCCGCGTCTTGTGCCAAATAAGCAGACGGTCAGGATGATCATGCAGTCGCCGAGGTGAGTGTAGCCAAAGGCGGAAGGAATTTTAAAGAAATAGGTTCCGACAAATACCAGAGCGCTCATTAAGCCAATGATGGAGATATCGAGGGTGGTGTCCTGGTGTGAGTGATTTTTCATAGGGGTGTCCTCCTTGAATACAATAATTTCAAATTTTTAATAAATTTAAATGATTCAAACACATGCAACAAAACTCTGTGATATGCAGATGAAAAACTTTTGGCAGGCTTGAATGAAAACGATTTGGCTTTTCGAAGTCGAAATTTCAGTGACACAATTAAAAAAATTGCTGTAACATTTACCCCCTGTTTCTGCAGTGGATACAAAAACTTCTATTTTAATCCCATAAATTTAGCTGCGTTATTATAGAAAATGTTCTCCAGTCCTTCATCATCCACGCCGCATGCCATGATCTTCTGGATCTCAACGGTCGGGGCATGGAACGGGGAGTCGATGCCGAACATGACTTTCTCATGGCCGACAGTGTTGTAGGCGTTGGCGATCTGGACACTCATGGAGGTTCCGGAGGTCTCAAGCCAGATATTGTCGTATTTTTTTGCCATGGTGATCGCTGCATCGACGTAAACACCGTGGGCATGTCCCATATGGATCATGACGATCGGGAGATGCGGGTGGCGTTCAGCCAGAAGTCCGATCTGCCACGGAAGGGAGAACGGCGGATGACCGGAATGGATGAATAACGGTTTTCCGTATTTTTCGCAGATCTCAGCGACGGGATCCACGCAGGGATCGTCGGCGCAGTAGCCGTCAAAGAGGGACTGAAGCTTTGCACCGGCGAAGTGTTCGTCACGGATATAATGCTCTAAGGCATCGTAAGCCGGTTTTCCTTCGGCACAGTTGATCCACATGAGCGGGATGATCTTATCCGGGTGAGCCTTGAAGGCAGCAACGGTCTCTTCATTTGTGTGCGGGCCGTCGGAACAGAGGATCGTCTTTTCAATATTGAATTCTTCCATCTGTTTTAAGAGAAGGTCTGCATTAAAGTGGATATTGAACGGACTGCCGAAGGTGCCGATATGGCTGTGGGCATCGATCTTTTTAAATTTGCTGAAATCGCTTGTAATACTCATAATATCGCTCCTTTTATCTCTGTCAGATAAGACTCCCAACCTTTTCGGGTGGTGAGTCATAGTATGTTGTCGGAAAAATTTCGCATGCGGTAAGTATGTGATTATCATATCTGAGATATGGCATTGTTAAAATATCCAATTTTAAATAATTTGACCAGTCCAGATGCGGCAAATACTGAGCTTAAACAGATGAAAAGGCGGCATTCCTTCTTTGCTGCGTGGAACCACAAGGGTACGGAATGGTTGCAGGTTTACTTAAGCAGCAGGCGGTGAGAAGGAAAAACAAAAATTCACTTGACAAAACAGCAGACATCTATTACCATTAGAATCAAACATTTTGAATATCAAACTATTTGAAATTAAAAACTACTGCGGGGAATAAAATTCCTTCCGCATAAACGAAATGGCAGGATTTAGAAGATGATGACAGCCAGAATTGCTGGAATCGGCGCGTATGTGCCGGAGAATTTGATTACGAACGACGATCTGGCGAAGATCGTGGACACGAATGACGAGTGGATCCGGACACGGACCGGGATTCGGGAACGCCGGATCTCCTCCGGAGAGGGAACGCGCCATCTGGCGGCGAAGGCGGCTGAGCGGGCGCTTGCGGCAGCGGGAGTTGCCCCGGAAGAGCTGGATATCATCATTCTTGGGACTTCATCCCCGGACCGGAATTATCCCAGCGATGCCTGCAGTGTTCAGGCGGCCATCGGGGCAGTGAATGCAGTTGCCTTCGATATCTCGGCGGCATGCGCGGGATTTATTTTCGCCATGAATATCGTGGAAGGATTTTTTAAAGCCGGAATCTACAAGACGGCGCTGATCATCGGGGCGGAAACCCTCAGTAAAGTGACAGACTGGAATGACCGCGGAACCTGCGTCCTCTTTGGAGACGGAGCAGGGGCAGCCGTTTTAAAAGCGGAAGAGACCGGAATCATCGACATGATGATGGGAGCGGACGGAACAAAGGGTGATGTTCTCGCCTGCACCTCGAGAACCGTCGGAAACTTTCTCACAGGGACAAAGCCGGAGCTCGGATTTATGACCATGGATGGACAGGAAGTTTTCAAATTCGCAGTGCGGAAGGTGCCGGAGAGTGTTATGGAGCTTTTACAGCGGACCGGGACAAAAAAGGAAGACATTAAATATTATGTTCTTCATCAGGCGAATGAGCGGATCATTGAGGCAGCGGCCAGACGTCTGAAGGAGCCGATGGAGAAATTCCCGATGACGATCGGTCAGTTTGGAAATACATCAACGGCATCGATTCCGTTACTGTTAGACGATATGATCCAGAAGGACATGCTGAAGCGGGGCGACAAGATCATCATGTCAGGCTTCGGAGCCGGAATGACCTGGGGTGCAGTGCTCATGGAGTGGTAGATATCTGATTCATCCGGAAAGCAGGAGAAATTATCTACATAACAAGAAATAATTTAAAAAAACAAAAAAATGCAAAAACTCATAAAATACAAATAATAAGAACATTTAAAGGAGATCAAATCATGTTAGAAAAAATGAAAGAAATCATCGCAGAGCAGTTAAGCACAGACGCAGACAGCATCACAGAGGCAACTTCCTTCAAGGATGACCTTGGTGCAGATTCCCTTGACTTATTTGAGCTTGTTATGGCTCTTGAGGATGAGTATTCCGTAGAGATCCCGGCTGAGGACCTTCAGAATCTTGCAACGGTCGGTGATGTTATGAAGTACTTAAAAGATAAAGGTGTTGAGGAATAATCAAACCGAATAAACCAGAGTAAAAACGCGTCTATGACGCGTTTTACTGATATAAAGATAATTCCGGGCAATACCCGACAGATAGATTTCAGGAAGTGAGAGCAATAAAAATGAAGACAAGAATTACAGAAATGCTGGGAATCGAATATCCGATCATTCAGGGCGGTATGGCTTGGGTCGCTGAGCATCATCTTGCTGCCGCTGTTTCCGAGGCAGGAGGTCTTGGCCTCATCGGCGGCGCAAACGCGCCGGGAGAGGTTGTCCGTGAAGAGATCCGTAAGGCGAAAGCACTGACAAAGAAGCCGTTTGGCGTTAATGTCATGTTAATGAGCCCGTATGCGGATGATGTGGCGAAGGTGGTTGTTGAAGAGGGCGTGAAGGTTGTTACGACAGGAGCCGGAAATCCTGCAAAGTACATGAAGATGTGGAAGGAAGCAGGGATCATCGTGATCCCGGTCGTTGCTTCTGTGGCTCTTGCGAAGCTTATGGAGCGCGGCGGCGCTGATGCTGTCGTTGCAGAGGGAACCGAATCCGGCGGACATATCGGTGAGGCGACCACCATGACTCTCGTTCCGCAGGTCGTTGATGCGGTATCCATCCCGGTCATTGCAGCAGGCGGCATCGGTGATGGAAGAGGAATCGCGGCGGCTTTCATGCTGGGCGCTGAGGCAGTCCAGATGGGAACAAGATTTGTTGTCGCAAAGGAATCCATCGTTCATGAAAATTATAAGCAGAGAATCATTAAAGCAAAGGACATCGATTCTGCGGTAACAGGAAGAACCCACGGACATCCGGTCCGCTGCCTGAGAAACCAGATGACAAGAGAGTATAACCGACTTGAGGCAGAAGGAAAATCCTTTGAGGAGCTTGAGTATCTGACACTTGGAACCCTCAGAAAAGCCGTTCAGGAAGGCGATACCACAAATGGAACCGTCATGGCAGGTCAGATCGCAGGTCTTGTAACGAAAGAGCAGACATGCAAGGAAATGATCGATGAGATGATGGAGCAGGCAGATAAGCTGCTTGGCGGATGTCAGAAGTAAGGAGAATCATGGGAAAGACAGCATTTATTTTTCCGGGACAGGGCGCGCAGGTATGCGGCATGGGCCAGGATTTTTATGAAAATTCGGAGACTGCAAAGGCAGTATTTGACCGTGCGACGGAGCTTTTAGGTTTTTCCGTTCCGGAGTTATGTTTTGAGAAAAATGATCGTCTGGACATCACGGAGTATACGCAGGCGGCAATGGTGACCACGAGCGTTGCCATGATGAAGGTTATGGAGGAGCGCGGCATCCATGCGGATGTGGCGGCTGGTTTAAGCCTTGGCGAGTACTGTGCACTGGTGGCAGCAGGCGTTATGACGGCGGACGACGCGATCCGCACGGTCCGGGAGAGAGGAATCCTCATGCAGGAGGCAGTTCCGGCGGGAGTCGGCGGAATGAGCGCTGTCCTCGGCATGACGGCAGATGAGATCAATGCAGTTGTGGACGAGATCCCGAACGTGCAGGTCGCAAACTACAACTGCCCGGGTCAGATCGTGATCTCCGGTCTCAAGGAGGCGGTGGAGACCGCGGCGGTGAAGTTAAAAGAGGCAGGTGCAAGACGTGTGATCCCGCTTAATGTCAGTGGACCGTTCCACTCCTATCTTTTAGAGGAAGCCGGGGAGAAGCTTGGAAGGTTTCTGGAGAATATTCCGGTATCTGAGCCAAAGATCCCGTATGTGGCGAATGTGACAGCCGCTTATGTGACAAAGGCGGAGGATGTAAAGCCGCTCTTAACACGCCAGGTATCTTCTTCTGTCAGATGGCAGCAGAGCGTGGAGATTATGCTGGCGGACGGTGTTGACCGTTTTATTGAGATCGGACCGGGAAAGACGTTAGCTGGATTTATCAGAAAGATCAACAGGGAAGCGACAGTCATCAATATTGAGAAATTTGAGGATCTGGAGAAGCTGAACTAAGTGATCGAAAGAGAAATTAGTAAATAATGTCGCCAGAGACAAAAATCTGGCGGCTGACTGATAGAAACACGGAGGGAAACATGAATTTAACAGGGAAGGTTACTCTTGTGACAGGCGCAAGCCGCGGAATCGGCCGTCAGATTGCTCTGACACTGGCTGGATACGGCGCGACCGTCATCGTCAACTATAATGGCTCCGCAGCAAAAGCAGAGGAAGTCGTAAACGAGATCACAGCAAACGGCGGAATGGCGGAGAGCATGCAGTGCAGCGTCAGTGATTTCGAAAAATCCAAAGAAATGATCGATGGGATCGTAAAGAAATACGGCCGTCTCGATATTCTTGTGAACAACGCCGGAATCACAAAAGACAACCTGATCATGAAGATGTCCGAGGACGATTTTGACGCAGTTATTGCCACAAACTTAAAGGGCGCATTCAACTGCATCAAACATGTCTCCCGCCAGATGTTAAAGCAGAGAGGCGGACGGATCATCAACATCTCCTCCGTTTCCGGAGTGATGGGAAATGCAGGCCAGGCAAACTACTGCGCATCTAAGGCCGGCATCATCGGACTCACGAAATCCGTTGCGAGAGAGCTTGGAAGCCGCGGAATCACATCGAACGCAGTCGCACCGGGATTTATCCGTACAGAGATGACGGATGTGCTGCCGGAGGACGTAAAGAAAGCCATGGGCGAGCAGATTCCGTTAAAGCATTTCGGTGAGACAAAAGATATTGCGGAGGCAGTCGCATTTCTCGCTTCCGATGAGGCAGCTTATGTTACCGGCCAGGTTCTTCATGTGGACGGCGGCATGGCGATGTAAAAGACAGTTGGAAAAAGCGCCTGTTCCGGCCACACAGCCGGACAGCGGATGTTTCGGTTATCATCTGCGCGGGGCGTGGATGATAGCATAATTAGAACAGGAGAACGAAAAGCATGAGAAGAGTTGTAGTAACAGGAATGGGCGCGATCACCCCGATCGGAAACGATGTTGAGGCATTTTGGAACGGATTAAAAGAGAAGAAACTCGGATTTGGACCGATCACCTATTTTGACACGACCGATTATAAAGCAAAACTCGCGGCAGAGGTCAAGGACTTCGAGCCGAAGGACTATATGGATCCGAAGGCGGCAAGGAGAATGGAGCGCTTCGCACAGTTTGCGGTAGCGGCAGCCCGTCAGGCGCTGGAGGATTCTTCCCTCGACATGACAAAGGAAGATCCGTTCCGTGTCGGTGTCTGCGTAAGCTCCGGTATCGGAAGCTTACAGATCATCGAGAAAGAATATAAGAAGCTTCTGGAAAAAGGACCGAACCGCGTAAACCCGCTTCTGGTGCCGCTCATGATCAGCAATATGGCAGCAGGAAACGTGTCCATCCAGTTTGGCTTAAAGGGAAAGAACATCAACGTCGTGACAGCGTGCGCGTCCGGTACGAACTCCATCGGTGAGGCGATGCGTGCGATCCAGCACGGCGAGGCGGAGGTCATGGTCGCAGGCGGAACTGAGAGCTGCATCACACCGTTAGGCGTTGCGGGATTCTCCGGACTTACCGCTCTTTCCACTTCTGAGGATCCGGAGCGCGCCTCCATTCCGTTCGATCTTGAGAGAAACGGTTTCGTCATGGGCGAGGGCGCAGGTGTCGTTGTCTTAGAAGAATTAGAACATGCAAAAGCCCGTGGAGCGAAGATCTACGCGGAGTTAGCCGGATACGGAGCGACAGGCGATGCTTATCACATTACTTCTCCGGCGGAGGACGGAAGCGGTGCAGCAAAGGCAATGGAATACGCAATTGCTGACGCGGGAATGAAGCCGGAGGACATCGATTACATCAATGCCCACGGAACAGCGACCCACCACAACGATTTATTCGAGACAAAGGCCATCAAGCTTGCGCTTGGCGATCATGCATATAAAGTAAAGATCAACTCCACAAAATCCATGATCGGCCACCTCTTAGGCGCTGCCGGCGGCGTTGAGTTCATCGACTGTGTAAAGTCTATTCAGGACGGCTTCGTTCATGCCACAGCAGGATTAAAAGTGGACGATCCGGAATGCGATCTTGATTATACAAAGGGCGACGGCGTTTCCATGGAGGTAAAGACAGTTTTGACGAACTCTCTGGGATTCGGCGGACACAATGCGTGCCTGCTTGTCAGAAGGTTTGAGGAGTAAGGAGAACGGCGATGGAAGTAAAAGAGATCATTGAATTAATGAAGGCAATGTCGGAGAACGGCATGACCGGTTTCGAGCTTGCGGAAGGCGACTGGAAGCTGACAATGAAGAGAGAAAAAAAGGTCGTTGCGGCGGCGCAGACACCGGTCGTTATGCAGGTACCGGGACAGGGTTCCATGATCCAGGCCGCGGATGTGACCGTTATGGAGCAGGTCTCCGGTGAAAATGCGGAAAAGAAAGTTTCCGGAATTTCCGAGAAAGTGATCACCTGTCCGCTTGTGGGGACATTCTATTCCTCCCCGGCACCGGACGCAGAGGACTATGTAAAAGTCGGAGATACCGTGAAAAAAGGTCAGGTCATCGGAATCGTGGAAGCCATGAAGTTGATGAATGAGATCGAGAGCGAGTATGACGGAATCGTGGAAGAGATCCTTGTGAAGAACGAGGAGACGGTTGAGTACGGTCAGCCGTTATTCCGGATTCGTTAATTATAAAAATAACCGTTTGGCGGCCCGCGCATTGCCGCACGGGCTGTGAAAGATTGGATAGAGGATAAAAATCATGTTAGGAATCAAAGAAATTCAGGAAATCATTCCCCACAGACATCCGTTTCTTCTCGTGGATTGTGTGGAGGAGCTGGAGCCGGGCGTGAGAGCCGTCGGATATAAATCTGTGACATACAATGAGCCGTATTTCGCGGGCCATTTTCCGCAGGAGCCGGTGATGCCGGGTGTCCTGATCGTTGAGGCGCTGGCACAGACAGGCGCTGTCGCGATCTTAAGCGTTGAGGAAAACAAAGGAAAGACTGCGTATTTCGGCGCAATGAATAATGTAAAGTTTAAGAAGAAAGTAGTTCCGGGCGACAAGCTCCGTCTGGAATGCGAGATCATCAAGCAGAAAGGACCGGTCGGTGTTGGAAAGGCGGTCGCTACCGTGGACGGCAAAGTCGCGGTATCTGCGGAACTCACATTTATGATCGGTTAGGACTGGTGAAGAGATGTTTCAGAAGATTTTAATCGCAAACCGCGGCGAGATCGCCGTTCGGATCATCCGGGCATGCCGGGAGATGGGGATCAAGACGGTTGCCGTCTACTCCGAGGCAGACCGGGACGCACTGCACACACTTCTTGCGGACGAGGCGATCTGTATCGGACCGGCGCCGTCCACGGAGAGCTATCTCGATATGGAGCGGATCTTAACCGCATGCGTTGTCATGAAGGCAGATGCTATCCATCCGGGCTTCGGATTTTTGTCCGAGAATGCCCGCTTCGCGGAGCTCTGTGAAAAGTGCAATATCCGCTTTATCGGACCGTCAGCTGAGATCATTAACAAGATGGGAAATAAGTCCGAGGCGAGAAAAACTATGATGGCGGCGGGCGTTCCTGTGGTTCCGGGAAGCAAAGAGCCGGTCTACACTGTGGAGGAAGGCCTTAAGACCGCGAAAGAGGTCGGCTTTCCGGTGATGATCAAGGCGTCCAGCGGCGGCGGCGGAAAGGGAATGCGCGTTTCGAGGTCGGAGGAAGATTTTGAGGCGAACTTCTTAAATGCCCAGATGGAATCCGTTAAGGGATTTTCCGATAATACCATGTATATCGAGCGGTTTGTGGAGAATCCGCGCCACATCGAGTTCCAGATCTTAGGCGACCGTTATGGAAATGTGGTCCATCTCGGTGAGCGCGACTGCTCGATCCAGAGGAGACACCAGAAGGTTCTTGAGGAATCCCCGTCAGCGGCGATCTCCGGGGAGCTTCGGAAAAAGATGGGTGAGACGGCAGTCCGCGCGGCAAAGGCGGTCGGATATGAGAATGCGGGAACCATCGAGTTCCTTTTAGATAAAGATAAAAATTTCTATTTTATGGAAATGAATACGAGGATCCAGGTGGAGCATCCGGTGACGGAGGCTGTCACGGACATGGATCTCATCAAAGAACAGATCAGGATTGCGGCGGGGGAACCGCTCTCTGTCAGTCAGGAAGACATTAAGATCTCCGGACATGCTATCGAATGCAGGATCAACGCGGAGAATCCGGAGAAGAACTTTATGCCATGTCCGGGCATGATCACAGATATCCATCTCCCGGGAGGCCGGGGAGTCCGTGTGGACACGGCGGTCTACAACAATTACCGGATCCCGCCGAACTATGATTCCATGATCTTAAAGCTGATCGTGCGGGACAAGGACCGGGAGTCCGCCATCGCGAAGATGCGCAGCGCCCTCGGGGAGCTTGTCATCGAGGGAATCAATACGAATCTGGATTTCCAGTATGATATTTTAAGCGATCCGGATTTTCAGTCGGGAAATGTGGATACAAACTTCATTCCGTCGCATTTTCCGGAGTACACCAAAGAATAGGATTATACCAGTTCAGCCATGCACATAGTTAGGCATAGACGTGTGTTGCAAGCTTGCTTGCATAAGCACGTTTATGACTAACTATGTATATGCGGAACGCCACGAGCTTCTTGTTTTCATGGAACATGAAAACAAGAAGACTGCATGGCTGAACGTGCAATTTCCATAGTCTTGAAAGGAGCTTTTATATATGCTAAGGGATATGTTTAAAAAAACATATACGAAGATCGATATGAAATACCGTGCGGGAGAAAAGGAATCTGCCAGAACGGCAGAGGAGGACGCGCCGGTGATTCCTGCCGGGCTGTGGAAAAAGTGCAATAAATGCGGAAAGCCGATCTACACGGACGATGTAAGGGCGAACTTTTATATCTGCCCGAAGTGCGGAGGATACTTCCGTGTCCATGCGTACCGCCGGATCGAGATGATCGCGGATGAGGGAAGCTTTGAGGAGTGGGACAAGTTCATGCAGGTCTCCAATCCGTTAAGCTTCCCAGGATACGAGAAGAAGCTTGCAGCAGCCCGTGAAAAATCACAGCTCAATGAGGCCATCGTCACCGGATCATGCACGATCCACGGACAGAAGACCGTTGTCGGTGTCTGCGACGCGAGATTTTTGATGAGCAGCATGGGCCACAACGTGGGTGAAAAGATCACGAGAGCCGTGGAGCGCGCCACGGAGGAAAAGCTTCCGGTGATCCTTTTCGCCTGCTCCGGCGGCGCGAGAATGCAGGAGGGCATGGTCTCCCTGATGCAGATGGCAAAGACTTCTGCGGCTTTAAAGAGACATCATGAGGCGGGACAGCTTTATGTGAGTGTCCTGACGGACCCGACAACGGGCGGCGTTACGGCAAGCTTCGCGATGTTAGGAGATATCATCCTCGCGGAGCCGGGGGCACTCATCGGTTTTGCGGGACCCCGTGTCATCGAGCAGACCATCGGGCAGAAGCTGCCGGAAGGTTTCCAGAGAGCGGAGTTCCTTGTGGAGCACGGCTTTGTCGATAAGATCGTGAAGCGTGAGGAATTAAAAGAGACGCTGGCGATGATCTTAAAGCTTCATAAGAAGCCGGAGAGCGGATGTCTTGCGGACTGGAAAACGGAAAACACAGTTGACAGGGCGGCTTTTGAGGAAAAAGAGCAGAATTCTTCTGCGAAGAGAGCGCATCATGGTTCCGGAAAGGCAGCAGGAGCGATCCGCAGCGCATGGGATTCCGTCCTGCTTTCCAGAAAGGCGGACCGTCCGGTGGCTACGGACTATATCAACGCGATTTTCGATGATTTTATGGAATTCCATGGAGACCGTTACTGCAAAGATGATGGTGCCATCGTCGGCGGAATCGCTTCCTTCCACGGAATGCCTGTGACAGTGATCGGGCAGGAAAAGGGTAAGAATACAAAGGACAACATCAAGCGCAACTTCGGAATGCCGTCCCCGGACGGATACCGGAAGGCGCTGCGTCTCATGAAGCAGGCGGAGACATTTGGACGCCCGGTAGTGTGCTTTGTAGATACCCCAGGAGCCTTCTGCGGACTGGAAGCCGAGGAGCGCGGACAGGGAGAGGCCATCGCGAGAAATCTCTTTGAGATGTCAGATCTCACCGTTCCGGTGCTCTCCATCGTGATCGGAGAGGGCGGAAGCGGCGGAGCGCTTGCCATGGCTGTGGCGAACGAGGTCTGGATGATGGAGAATGCGGTGTACTCTGTTCTCTCCCCGGAAGGTTTTGCATCGATCCTCTGGAAGGACAGCAAGCGTGCGGACGAGGCGGCGCGGGTCATGAAGATGACCGCGGCGGAATTAAAGGAACTCGGAATTATCGAGCGTGTGATCCCGGAGCCGGAACCGGCAGACCCTGAGACGCTTCCGGAGATCGCGAAGACTATGGAGAATGCCATGGAGGAGTTCTTTGAAGCGTGGACACAGCTTGACGGGAAGACGTTAGCAGAGCGCCGGTATGAGAGATTCCGGAAATTTTAGGCAGCGCTTCAGCAGCGTGCGGACCAGCATATGGTCATGTTAGAGATGGAACAAATACGGGGAGTTATAATTTAGGAGGAAATATGGAGGCAGCAATCGGTCTGAAACCATTAAAAATAGGGAACCTCGTGGCGAAGCACCCAGTGATCCAGGGAGGAATGGGGGTCGGCGTGAGCCTTTCGTCCTTAGCCGGAGCAGTCGCGAAGGCGGGCGGAATCGGAATCATTTCCACAGCCCAGATCGGATTTAAGGATCAGGATTTCGGAAAAAATCCGATGGCGGCGAATCTGAGAGCGATCCATTCCGAACTTAAGAAAGCCAGGGAGAAAGCGCCCCAGGGAATTCTGGGCTTTAATATCATGGTCGCAACGAAGGAGTACGCGTCCTATGTGAAAGAGGCGGTGAAAGCCGGAGCGGACGTGATCATCTCCGGCGCCGGTCTCCCGATCGACATGCCGAAATTTGTCGCGGAGGCGGAGAATGAGAACGGAGGTTCTGAAAAGAAAGAGCGGCGTACCATGATCGCGCCCATCGTTTCCTCTGTGAAATCTGCTCTTGTGATCTGCAGGATGTGGGACAGAAAGTACCACACAGCACCGGATTTCGTCGTAGTGGAAGGACCATGCGCGGGCGGTCATCTTGGATTCTCCAGAGAACAGCTTGCTGAGCTTGGAGCTGACACGGATCATGTGGCGGAGACCTTCGATGAACCGGCATATGATAAGGAGATCCGCGGAATCATCGAGACGGTGAAGAGCTTTGCGGAGAAGTACAAAAAACATATCCCGGTCATCACGGCGGGAGGAATCTTCGACCATAAGGACGTTCTGCACCAGTTTGCGCTTGGGGCTGAGGGCATCCAGGCGGCGACAAGATTTGTGACGACTGAAGAATGTGACGCGGATATTGCATACAAAGAGGCATATATCAACGCGAAAGAGGAAGACATTGTGATCGTTAAGAGTCCGGTTGGAATGCCGGGCAGAGCGATCAAAAATAAGTTTTTAGAGCGTGTTGCTCAGGGACCGGTGAAGGTGGAGCGATGCTTCCGGTGTCTGGAACACTGTAATCCGGCGGAAACACCGTATTGCATCACGAAAGCGCTGATCAACGCCGCAGAAGGAAAGATTGATGAGGCGCTGCTGTTCTGCGGAAGCAACGCATACCGTTGTGAGAAGATCGAGACGGTGCCGGAGGTTATGGCGGCGCTGTGCGGAGAGTAAAAAACTAAGAGAGGCTGTTGTGCAGATCATGTGAATCAGCCAGAATATAAATTTTCAGGAAAGCAGTTTTATAAAGTTCATAGATCCCGTATTTCTGTCATAAGATAAAGAAATTCAGGTGGTGGTTTGGCGTATCTGCGCTTCGAGTGCAGGCGGCCGAAATGTCACCGACTTTGACAGAAATGTGGGATCTTTTTATGTTAAATATGCTCTGGGCAGGAATGATGGCAGCCGGGATCTTCTGGGCGGCGTTTCATGGAAATATGGGAGAAGTGACGAACGGGCTGCTGGACTCGGCGAAGGAGGCGGTGACACTGGGAGTCACAATGCTGGGGATCATGTCATTCTGGTGCGGGATCTTAAAGATTGGGGAGAGAGCGGGACTCATCGAGGCGCTGACAGAGAAGATGCGGCCGGTGATAAGGTTTCTCTTTCCGAACCTGCCGGACGGACATCCGGCGGGGAGATATATTGCGACAAATATGATCGCGAACATGCTGGGGCTCGGCTGGGCGGCGACACCGGCTGGGTTAAAGGCGATGGAAGAGCTGGGAAAGCTGGAGGAAGAGCGGCGGGCGGAAAAAGCGCCGGATAAGAGGAAAAACACGGCAGGGCAGAGCAGTCTGGCGAGACAGTCGGGCACTGCCAGCAATGAGATGTGCACGTTCCTGATCGTAAATATTTCCTCACTCCAGCTCATCCCCATCAACATGATCGCCTACCGCAGCCAGTACGGCAGTGTCAGCCCGGCGGCGATCGCAGGACCGGCGCTTCTCGCGACCATCGCCAGCACGGCGGCGGGAATCGCGTTCTGCAAGGTCATGGACCGGAAAAACGTTGATTTTTGAAAAAAAGTCTACTATAATATTACTATTATGTGGCTGAAGCCCATACTCATAAAAGAGTTCCCCGCCCAAGGCGGTTGAAACCGAGAAATATTTACTGCCGCATGGCATCGGAGCCAGATGCACAGTCTATAGAGACAAATAATACAATACCAGGAAGGTTGATGCATACAGAAAGTATGCCTCTTTCTGGTATTTTTAGTTGTGTGAGGCTTTGGATATTTTTAGGTACTAAAAAACATAGAAACGGGGATAAATTCATGAAAAAACAAACAATAAAGACAATAGTGACGGCTTTGACCGCCGCTGCTATGGTATGTTCCCTGACGGGCTGTGCCGGAAATAGTTCGGGAGCAACAGAAACCTTAAACGCGGAAAAGTCGTCTGCGGCGGAGAATACAGAAGCAGCTGCCGGGGTGGAGCAGGATAATGAAAAAGATTCTGTTATCGTTGTAATGGGACCGTCATCTGAGCCTGAGGCTGGATTTGACCCGGCATACGGATGGGGCGCGGGGGAACATGTCCATGAGCCGCTGATCCAGAGCACACTGACGGTCACAAAGGCAGATATGACGATCGGTTATGATCTGGCGACAGATATGAACGTCAGTGATGATGGCATGACATGGACCGTGACGATCAGGGACGATGTAAAATTTACGGACGGGGAACCGCTGACAGCGGAGGATGTGGCATTTACCTACAATACACTGCGGGATACCAGTTCTGTCAATGACTTTACGATGTTAGAAGAGGCAAAAGCCCTCGACAATACCACTGTGGAATTTGATATGACCCGCCCGTATTCCATATGGCCATATACGATGGCAATTACCGGAATCGTCCCGGAACATGCTTATGGACCGGACTATGGTTCCAATCCTATCGGCTCCGGCCGCTACATCATGAAACAGTGGGATAAGGGGCAGCAGGTGATCCTCACGGCAAACCCGGACTACTACGGGGATGAGCCGGAGATGAAGACGGTGACGGTTTTATTTATGGATGAGGACGCCGCCTACGCGGCAGCGCTCTCCGGGCAGGTGGATCTCGCCTACACTTCCGCGGCATATTCCGACCAGACCGTGGATGGATTTTCCCTGTTGGCCTGCAAGACCGTGGACAACCGCGGCTTCAACCTGCCGGCGATCCCGGCGGGGGAGACGGATGAGAACGGAGTGCCGCTGGGAAATGATTTCACCAGCGATATCAATGTGCGCCGGGCCATCAACCTGGCGATCGACCGGGATGAGATGATCGAGCATGTGTTGAACGGATACGGAACAGCGGCCTACAGTGTCTGTGATCAGATGCCGTGGTACAATGAGGCAGCGGAGGTGGATTATGATCCGGATATGGCGGCAGCAATCTTAAAGGAAGCCGGATGGCTTGCCGGAAGTGATGGAATATTGGAGAAAAACGGTGTCCGCGCCGAGTTCAACATGCTCTATCCGACAGGGGATTCCGTCCGCCAGGCACTTGCGGAGGACACCGCAAACCAGTTGAAAGAGATCGGAATCAAGGTGACGACAGAGGGCGTCGGCTGGGATACGGCCTATGACCGGGCACAGTCCACACCGCTTATGTGGGGATGGGGTGCCCACACACCGATGGAACTTTACAATATTTACCACACGGCACCGGGAAAGGAATACGCGGAGTATTCCCCTTATGCAAACGAAAAGGTGAACGGATATATGGACGAGGCCCTGGCGGAGAGCGACCTGGAAAAGTCCTATGAACTCTGGAAAAACGCCCAGTGGGACGGAACATCTGGAATTACCCAGGATGGTGACCTTCCGTGGATCTGGCTTGTAAATATTGATCATTTATACTGGGTGAAGGATGGTCTGCAGGTGGCAGAACAGAAACTTCACCCACATGGACATGGCTGGTCGATCGTAAACAATGTCGACCAGTGGACATGGAAATAAAGAAAACGGGTCTGTGGTTTGGCAGACAGGCAGTGCGGATGTGTCTGATGGTGCTTCTGGTGAGCATTCTGGCGTTTGTGCTCCTGGCAGTCTCACCCATAGATCCGCTTCAGACAAATGTCGGCCAGACGGCTCTGGGCTCTATGAGCCCGGAGCAGATCGCAAAGCTGAAAAGCTACTGGGGAACAGATCTGCCTCCGGTGGAGCGGTATCTGAACTGGCTGAAAGACTTTCTCCACGGAAATATGGGAACATCCCTTTTATATCGCCGTCCGGTGGCAGAGATCATCGGGGAGAAGGTCATGAATTCCATCTGGCTTTTATTCACGGCATGGTTGTTTTCTGGTATTCTTGGCTTTTTCCTCGGCGTTCTCGCAGGAAAAAAGCGCGGTGGGATCATGGACCGGATCGTGACGGGATATTCCCTGTTTGTGGCCAGCACCCCGGCATTCTGGGTGGCAATGGTGCTGCTTATGGTATTTGCGGTGAAGCTTCACTGGTTTCCCATCGGATTCAGTGTGCCCATCGGCATGGATGCCGGGCAGATCTCCATTGCGGACAGGATCCGCCATGCGATTCTCCCGGTGGTGGCTCTCAGCATCACGGGAATTTCCTCCATCGCCCTGCACACGAGGGAAAAGCTCATCGAGGTCATGGAGAGCGACTATGTGCTGTTCGCGAGAGCCAGAGGCGAGTCGGACTGGTCGATCTTACGTCGTCATGGACTTCGGAACATTCTTCTGCCGGCCATGACGCTGCAGTTCGCGTCGGTGAGTGAGATCATCGGCGGCTCCGTCCTTATAGAACAGGTATTTTCCTATCCGGGATTGGGCCAGGCGGCTGTGACGGCAGGACTTGGAAGCGATGTGCCGCTTCTTCTGGGAATCACGGTGGTTACAGCGGTGATCGTCGCGGCGGGAAACCTTGCGGCGAATGTTCTCTACGGCGTGATCGACCCGCGGATCAGAGAGGGGGCGAAGCGCTGATGAAGAAAAATCGCAGAATACAGAGCTTCGCGCTTCTGATCCTGGCGGCTGTGCTGTTAGCGGTCATTGCGGTGCTCGGAAGTTTCTGGCAGGAAGCTGCCATCAGGACGGATTTTACGAGAAAAAATCTGGCACCGTGTATACAATATCCTTTTGGAGCGGACTGGATGGGACGTGACATGTTCGTGCGGACAGTTGCGGGACTTTCTTTGAGTATCCGGATCGGACTTCTGACGGCGGCAGTCAGCGCGGTGATGGCCTTTATATTGGGACTCAGCGCGGCGGTCTTCGGAAAGTTCGTGGACAGTGCGGTGCGGCTGCTTATCGATATCGTCATGGGAATTCCCCATATGCTGCTTCTGATCCTGATCTCCTTTGCCTGCGGGCGTGGATTCTGGGGTGTTGTCTGCGGAATCGCGTTTACCCACTGGGCATCCCTGGCGCGGCTGATCCGCGGGGAGGTCTTGCAGCTGAAGCAGAGTCAGTATGTGAAGATCGCGGAAAAGCTTGGAAAAGGGAAATTTTACATCGCGTTTTCCCATATGGCACCGAATCTTGTTCCGCAGTTTATCACGGGCCTGGTGCTCATGTTTCCCCATGCGATCCTGCATGAAGCCAGCATCACGTTCCTGGGCTTCGGTCTGTCTTCCGAGAGTCCGGCCGTCGGAGTTATCCTTTCGGAAAGCATGAAATATCTGGCTATGGGAAAATGGTGGCTGGCGCTGTTCCCGGGACTTTTCCTCGTTGGGACCGTGCTTCTGTTTCATTATATCGGACAGGAACTCTGCAGACTTTTGGATCCGGGCAGTGTTCATGAGTAAGGAGGCGGGGAAGATGAATGATACGATTTTGGAAGTTAAGGACCTCTCCGTCACCTTCACCCAGTATGAACGGGGATTTTCCAGGCGGACGATCCACGCGGTGGAGAAGATGGACCTGGAAATAAAAAGTGGTGAGATCGTCGCGGTGGTGGGATCCAGCGGTTCGGGAAAAAGTCTGCTGGCCCATGCGATCATGGGAATTCTTCCATACAACAGTGAAATGGACGGAGAGATACGGTTTCTTGGGGAGCCGCTTACGGAAAAAAAGGTCAAAAGCCTCCGGGGACATGAGATCGTTCTGGTGCCCCAGAGCGTTTCTTACCTGGATCCGCTTATGAAGATTGGGGATCAGATCCAGAACGGGAAAAAGGATGTTTCTGTGAAGGAAAAATGCCTGGCGGTGCTGAAGCGCTATGGCTTAGCCCCGGATATCCGGGGAAAATACCCATTTCAGCTCTCCGGCGGCATGACGCGGCGTGTCCTGATCTCCACGGCGGTGATGGAGAAGCCAAAGCTCGTCATCGCGGATGAGCCGACACCGGGACTTCACCTGGAGGCGGCAACCCGCGTCATGGGACATTTCCGGGAGATGGCGGACGATGGGGCAGGCGTGCTGCTGATCACCCACGACCTGGAGCTGGCGCTCCTGACAGCTGACCGGGTCATCGTGCTCTACGGCGGCAGAGTCGTCGAGGAGACAGATGCGGCGGCATTTCAGGATGAGAGGAATCTCAAACATCCGTACACGAAGGCGCTGTTTCGGTCCATGCCGAAGAACTGGAAGAAGGATGGGGAACAGCTCTGCGATATGGGGGAGATCTTAGAGGACATGCGAAAGGAATACGGCAGATGAGGCTGGAAGCGAGAGATATTTCTTTTAAATATGGAAAAGGGACGAGACAGATCCTGGATCATGTGAACCTTACGGTGGAACCCGGAGAGAGTGTGGGGATCATGGCGCCCAGCGGATACGGGAAGACGACGCTCTGCAAGATTCTGGCGGGGTACGAGAGGCCGGATTCGGGGGAGGTTCTTGTGGACGGGATGCCGGTTCTTGAGCTTCGTGGCTACTGCCCGGTGCAGATGGTATGGCAGCATCCGGAACTCTCGGTGAATCCGAAGAGACGGTTGAGTACGGTTCTGGAGGAAGGCGACTGGACCTTTGAGAATCCCAGCGAGCGGGCACGGATCGAGGCGGGACTTGGGATCCGGGACGATTGGAAAGACCGGTTCCCAGTGGAGGTCTCCGGCGGCGAGCTTCAGAGATTCTGTATTGCGAGAGCGTTGGGGCGACGGACGGAGCTTCTGATCGCGGACGAGATGACGACGATGCTGGACCTTATTACACAGGGACAGATCTGGGATTTTGTCTTGAAGGAACTGAAGCGCCGGGAGATGGGGATGATTGCGGTGAGCCATTCGCCGGAGTTTCTGGAGAAGGTGTGTGACCGGGTGGTGCGGCTATGAGTCGTACAATACAGTGGTGGTAGTGGATTTGCCGATTTGGAATGCGAAGCAACGGCGAAGATATTGAAAGTAGACCGTCTGCGGACAATACATTGACAAGTTTTGTAAGATTCCGTAAAATAACATCATAAAAATATTGATTTTACACGGTGCAGTGGATAACTGCACCGTTTTGTTTTACCGCAGGCGACTACGCCCAGCACGGAAATAGGGGGGAAAGCTTTGTATGAAAAAGCGTAAAAAGCTTGGAGCAGAAAGGCTGTCGGAGTTTTTCAGGCAGTTTTCTGTCCTGGTGGAGTCGGGATTATCAATTCCGGAAACATTGGAGATCATGCAGCAGGATGATACCGACCGGGAGTTCTGCCTGGCGTGTCGAAAACTGGGAGCGTTCATGACCGAGGGGAAGACCGTCGGGGATGCCATGGAAGAAACCGGGCGGTTTCCGGAACCGGCGATCCAGATGATCCGGGCAGCGGAGATGAGCGGCCAGCTTGTCAGGACGACGGCACGGCTGGCGGTCCATTATGAGAAAGAACACAGGACAGAGGGAAAAATCCGCAGCGCGGTTTTGTATCCGAAGATCCTGGTTCTGATGATGATCTTTCTAATGCTGTTCGTATTTCTGGAGATCCTGCCGACGTTAGAGCCGATCCTGGTGGATGTGACGCTGCCGCTTCTTACAAGAATCCTCATGGGGATCAGCCATTTTCTGTATGCGTACCGCTATTTCCTGCCAGTGGCGGCTGTTATGATCCTGGCAGGATGGAAGATCCTGACGGAAAGAGTATGGTTTCGTTACAGCTATGACCGGGTAATCTGCAAATTTCCGGTGGTCGGACGGCAGATAAGGATCATCTGTACGGCAAGATTCTGTGAGAACATGTCCAGCCTTTATTCCAGTGGACTTCCGATCACATCCTGCCTGAAATATACGGAAGGAACGATCGGAAACATGTATCTGGACCGGGAGATCAGGACGATCATGGCGCGTGTGAGCAGCGGAATACTTTTGAGCGAGGCAATCCGGGAGAGTGGTGGATTTGAAAAGAAACTGGCGGCGGTGATCGTTACAGGAGAAGAGGCGGGTCACCTGGATAAAATGCTGGAGCGGATCGCGGGAAGCTATGAACATGAGTCGGATCTGGCGCTGAATAAGCTGGTGAACCTGCTGGAACCGGTAATGATCCTGCTGATCGGGATCTTTACCGGAATCCTGATCCTTGGAATCATGGAGCCGATGTGGAACATGTATGGAAGTATTCGATAAGGAGGGAGTGGCGGTGAGAAAGAACCGGAGCGAAGGATTTGTGATGGCGGAGGTTCTGGTGACCGTGCTGTTTGTCACGGTATTTACCTCACTTCTCTTTTCGTCTGGGGCAAGGCGCTATCGTTCAGCATTGAACTTTGCTGCTGGAACGGAAGCGAGGCTGGCAGCCGAGGCGGTGGTGCAGATCCTTGTGGAGAATATGTGTCAGGAGGAGCCGACAGGAATCCTTGAAAAATTACAGGGACCGGAGGGACTTCCGGAGACGGAGGCGGCAGTGTGGGCAGAGACTGGAAATGGGGAGAAAAAGAGGATCGAGACAGTCATCTCCTCCTATTGGAAAGAAGACGGTTCAGGACTTGTGCTGCAGGCGGTCTGTACTGTAAATGACCGGAAGGAAGGTGCGTCGAGACTGATCCCCATGGCACCTGTTTTCGTGAGTACGCCGTCTTCGGCGGAACGGAGCGGGGAGGAAAAGCCATGAAAAAGAGATGGAAACGGAATGAGAATGGCTCAACACTGGTGGAGCTGATGACGGCGTTTCTGATCCTTCTTCTGGTAGCCGAGGCGATGCTTCTCAGTGTCTCCGGCTATTCAAAGACCGTGAAACGGTATCGGGAGATTTATGAGGCAGGAAACAGACTGGAACGCCATATGGGAGATGCGGAATACGGGGAGCCGGCAGAGATCCATCTGGCGGTTGATGGAGAAGAATTTCTGGAATCGGGATATTTCGCGGAAGAAACGTCGGATACCGGAACCGTCCAGGTCTCGGGATTCTGGGTGTCCATGACTTCGGAAGAAGAGACAGGTGAAAGGAAAGATTAAAGATGGAGAAGGGTCATAGACGGGGGTTTACACTGGTTGAGGTTATGATCGTCATGCTGCTTTTCAGTATGCTGCTCCTTATGATCTTTCCGATGCGGCGGATGGCGGTGTGGGTACTGGATCACGCAAGGACACAGGAGCAGGCAGAAATGCTTGGGGACGCGGCATGGAGATATGTGGCGGACCGGCTGGAGACAGGTGCTGTGGAAGTGGAAGAACTGGACGGACTGTCCATGGACGCGTTTCATATCGATACGCTGAAACCGGAAATTGAGGTGGAAGAGAGCCGGTCTGGCCGCGTCCTTGTCACGGTACGGGTGATGGATGGAAAAAAGGACCTGTATGAGAGGAATGGCAGTGTGCAGACCGGAGATGGTGCTGGATACAATTCCCGGCAGCCGCGGATCCGAAGTACAGACAGCAACTCACGAACCGTCTGCGTCAGCGAGAGGGGAATGAGTTATGATAGAAAGAGGAAAATGGGATGTTGGGCATATTAGGCGGAGAAGGAAAACAGGAAAATAAGAATGAGGTCCAGGAGATGGAGAACTATGGGGCAGAGGCCGGATCTGCGGTGAAGCTCCTTGAGGAACTTTTAAATCTGGGATACCGGAAAAATGCCAGTGACATTCATCTGGAACCGCAGGAAGACCGGATGGTTGTCCGGATGAGGCTGGACGGCATGCTGCTCCATGTGCGGGAATATGACAAGGAAATGCATCAGCCGTTGGTGACGAGGGCGAAGGTCCTCAGCGGAATGGACATTGCGAAAAAGAGAGTGCCGCAGGACGGGCATTTTAAGGAGATGATCGACGGGATCTGCCTGGATGTGAGGACCAGCGTGGTCCCGACGATCTTTGGCGAGAAGATGGTGCTGAGACTCCTGAATATGAAAACGGAGATCGATCATGGCAAAACCTTTGGAATGCGTGAGAAAAATTATGAGAAGATGAAGAGGATCCTCAGAAGTCCGGGCGGGATCCTGTATCTTACAGGACCGACAGGATGCGGAAAGACTACCACATTATATATGATCCTGGAATATCTCGCGAAACAGCCGGTGAATATCGTGACCATCGAGGATCCTGTGGAGCGATATCTTCCGGGGATCAGCCAGATGCAGGTGAATGAACAGGCGGGGATTACTTTTGAAGCAGGACTCCGTGCCGTTTTGAGACAGGATCCTGATATTATCATGGTCGGCGAGACGAGGGATCCGGAGACAGCGAAAATCAGTGTCCGCGCGGCAATCACCGGTCATCTGGTGCTCTCGACTCTGCACACGAAAAGCGCGGCGGGCGGAATCACGAGAATGGCAGATATGGGTGTCGAGCCGTATCTCACGGCGGACAGTTTATGCGGCATGGCGGCACAGAGACTGGTGAGAAAGGTATGTCCGCACTGTGCGGAGACGGTGGAACTTACGAATGAGGAGCAGAAGTTGTTTGGAAGAAAGATCCGGAGCGCAAGGCGCGGACGCGGATGTGAATTCTGTCGGAATACAGGATACAAAGGAAGAACTGCGGTTCATGAGATATTTGTGATGGACCGGGAACTGAAGAAGATGACTGCGGAAAACCGGCCGGAGTGGGAGATCGAGGATTATGTGGTGAAGACACAGGGGATGCGGACCATGCGGGAAGAGCTGGCGGATCTTGTGTGCGCCGGAGTGATTTCGATGGAGGAATTTTTGCGGACGGTGGAGACGTGGTAAGACAGGTGAAAGGCAGGACGTGCGCGGCATGTCCTGTCTTTTTTGACATCGAAAAATGCTTATAAATAATGCTTTTATTGGCATCGGTGAAAAAATGGTATGGTAAAAGTGACGAAAATGCAAAAATATTTTCGTGAAACTGGCTAAATAATGGGGCTTTGGTTTTACGGATCCGATATGGATTCCGGGTATGGCCTGTGATATAGTTATGGACAAACGGAGGAACGAACCAGTTGGGGAGTTCCAGTCAAATCATAATAGATCTTTTGGAAGTCTTAAAAATCTTTGGAGGCAGATATTATCTGCTTTATCGAAAAGCCGCCGGCGGCTTTAGCCGGAATATCCAGGAGGAAAAATGAATCGAAAGAAAGTGGCGAAGTGGCTTGCTGCGGCCGGTTCTCTTGCTGTACTCACAAGCTGCCGGGGAGAACTCGTTCCCTACGCGGCGGAGAGAACGGCAGAATTTCTGACAGCAGAACCTGTGATCCTGAGGGATCGGGAAGCGGGCAGGCGGTTTCTGATGGAGACGGTATCTGCCGCAGAACGGGAAGGGCGGCAGGAAATTGTGGTAACGGGAAAAGACAGCTCGTTCGATACGCTGGTGATCGCGCAGATGTTTCCCGGAGTGGTAAATATTTCAAAGCTGGATCTGGGGACCAGGAATGTGAACGGTGAGACGGTTACGGACTGCCGGATCGGCTTTGAATGGCGGGGGCGGGCGCCGGATTCCGGGGAAAATACCGTTCCAGGAACGGGAGACAAGTTCGGGGAGGAGGAAGACCGGGCTGCATGGAGGACCGGGGATGTGGTCTCGCGGGAGATTGCGGGAAAAGTATGCCGGTTTCGATGTATCGATGATGATTACCAGGACGGCAGAGGCAGTTATGGGAAACGTGCGCTGTTTCTGGCGGAAAATGTGATTCGGTCCGATGTGGACAGTACTTATGAGGAGCGGATCTTACTTCCGTTTGGAGAAAACAATAACTATAAGAAATCCCGGGTGAGAGAATGGCTGGGGGAACAGGCAGAGACTGCGGTTCCAGATGCATCTTTTGTATACACGGGAGCTTTGACGGCATTTACAGGGAAAACAGGGGATGGTGATTTTGCTGACAGCCGTCTGGATGGTCTTGAGAGCCATTTGCTGCCATACCAGGACTGCAGGGACAGATTCTTTCTGCTGTCTTTGGAGGAAGCATACCGGTATCGGGATGAGATCTGGAATCCGGAAGGAAAGGGAAGTTCTTACAGCAGGGGGTTCTGGCTTCGGACACCGGCTTATGAGGTGGATGAAAGAGGCAGTTTTGTATATGGAAACAGGGAGTATGTTGTAGATCTTGAAAATGGATGCTTCAGACAGGCGGATGTGTCAGATGTTGGGATCGGGATCTGCCCGGCATTCTGTCTGCCGCAGGCATAGAGGGGAGAAAAGAAATGAAGAAGAGCAGAAAAAACAGAGGCAGAAAGAGCCAGATGATGTTAGCAGGGTTAGGACTCTGCATGGCGCTTGGAACACCGGTAAGAGGAATGGCAGTTTTGAGAAGTGTGGAAACAGCGGCGGAGAGAACGGCGACGGCATCGGATGCCGTGGAAAATATTGCTGTGCTCGCTGCGGATGAGGAGATCTGGGGCGCTGATGTGGGCGATATGAGCTTTTTAAGTGGAAGAACTGGGGATGGAACAAAGGAAAAGCCGTACCAGATCACAACGAAGGAGCACCTCATTGGGCTCGCTGTCCTTGCGTCCATGGGAATGGAGGTTGGAAGTGGAGAGGGCACTTATCCGGGAAATTATAAAGGTGCCTGGTTTGAGTTAGGGAAAAATATTGATCTCGGTGGAATGAACTGGATCCCTATCGGATTCTATCACACTGGGGCGGATATGCGGGCCGGAAGAGTATCGCCGTTTGAGGGGCATTTTAGCGGAAACGGAAAAACTGTGTCCAATTTCCGCATGTACCAGCCGTCCTGGGACTTTGGGGGACTGTTCGGCGCAGTGGAGAACGCGGAGATCACAGAGCTCAAGGTAAAGCCGGGGCATGTGATCACGGTAAAGGAGAATGGGGGAATTCTCGCGGGCCGTGCGAAACATTCAGTGATCCGGAACGTGACAGTAAACGGTACATTGAGGACTACCGGTACAGCCGGTGGAGTTATTGCGGATGTCCTGGAAGACTCTGTGGTGGAAAACTGTATTTCCGACCATGTGGCTATCGATACGGGAAGCGGAAAGGAGAGCTTTGCCGGGGGAATTGCCGGACGGGCGGCAGAGTCTTTGATCGCGGATTGTGAGGTGAACACAGGGGACAGTCTGAGTGCCAGGATCCAGGGCGGCGGCTATGTGGGCGGAATCGTGGGATTCCAGAATTCCGCGGATATTTTCAATACGCATGTGATGGGAACCATCGGCGGAAGCGGCTCTCAGTCCATCGGCGGTATCACGGGAAAATACGCTTCCGGAAAGATGAAGGTGGCACGGTTTGAGGGGACCATCGCATCTTCCGGGCTTGGAAGTGCGGCGCGCGAGGGAACTTTTATTGGAACTCATGATACTGGCTTCCACTTCCGTTATGGGGTTGAGGACGGAGCGGATGTGGCGTACCTGTTCGCGGATACAGAGGAGAAGATTGCAGCCGGTGTCTGCGGCTCAGGTGTCTCGGATGACAATCGGTTCACCTACGATGCCCATATTGGCTTCTGGAACAAAGGAGATAATTTCTACACATTGGTGCAGGGACAGAACACGAAGAAAGAGGACGAACTCTATTTCTATGAGGAACTCGAGAACGGCGTTCTCCATGTAGTGGATACCGAGGCTGCGGCGAGACAGGATCTCTATACTCCGGATCATTTCGCGCCGAATTCCGTGGGACGACCAATGCGGGGATATCTGCTGTCGGTCCTTCAGGTGGATACAGCGGCAAATTCAGGGAATTTCTATGATGTGGCGGTGTTGACGGCGAGAGGTCCGTCTGCCTACAGCAAGGAATTCCACAAAGCATACCGGGGCGCGGTGGCTGCCGGAGATACCGTTACAGTCCTCACGGCTCCAAAGAACACGGAGACAGAAAAGTTCCAGATGGATGGTGTGCCGACCTATACAGATTCCCTGGGACGTAGAAGGAAGATGACCTATCAGACAGGCGGTTCCTACCAGTTTGTGATGCCGGAACATGACACGGAGGTCTCTGCGGTCTATAAGAAAGTGGCAGCAGGTGTGCGGGTAGAGCCCCAGGAATTTGGTTTCCGGGTCACCGAGGAGCGCACCGGGGACCGGATGAACCCGTCGATCACCACGGAAGTGAGGGATACCGCGGGGAAATTGCTGGCGAGATATTTAAACGGAAAGCTGGAGGCGGGAACGAAGGTCCAGGACGTGAAGATCCAGGCTGTGGTCGATAAGAACAACGATGTCGCCGATGAGGCGGTGAGATGGAGTGTGGATGACGATGAGTTGATCATCTTAAAGAAAAATGATGATGAGGATGAGTCCGGATATACGAAAAAGAGCGCATCCATCGAGTTGAACCTGAATGCAGGATTCTTTAAGGATATTGTGGAGAAAGCGGAGACAGAACAGGCGAAGAAACAGTACCGGTACCCCATTGAGGATACGGTCTACGGAAACGGTACCCAGGGCGGACTTGCGGTTCTGACAGCAAAGACGAGACCGGCATCCAGCTTTGAGGAGAAGTCTGTGACCGCAAACTGCAGGATCCCGGTGACATTCCAGATCAAGGACCGGACGAAGATCGCAGCGGAAGGCGCGACTCTCGACAAAGCGGCATTGAATTTTATGGTGACAAGAACATTGACCGGTGACAGGAAAAAGCCGCAGGAAACGATCACGGTATCCGCGCCGCAGATCCTGTCAGGATCCTTTACACCGGACTATTTCGATAAAAAAGATATCAGCTGGACCGTCGGCGATAATGCCATTATCCAGGTGGACGCCGGTTTTGTGGAAGAGGGAATCGCGGACGGAGATTACCGGAACGCAAAGGTGATGGCGAAAAAGGATACGAGATGGATCCTGGATCTCATAGAGGCGGATGAAGCGGCTCATAAGGAACATATCTATGAGAAACGTACTGGGTGTGGAACAAGAAGCACGGAGGTAGTGATGGCGGCAAAGGATGCCCTTGGAAATATCCAGTCGGCAGTCTGCAGCGTGAAAGTGGATTTTGTGACAGATGACAGGACTGTGGTGATGCCGGAGGAGATCAAGGTGGATCAGGGAGAGCTGGTGTTTGACCTGATACTCACGAAAACGGGATCGAGATATAACCCGGCGGTCATATGGCAGGGCGCGGATGCACAGAAGATTACGGCAAAGCTGATACCGCAGGAAGCGTTAAAAGGAAATGGGGACGGTAGCTTCGAATTTAACTGGAACGTAAAAAATGGTGCTGTAAAGGTAGAAAACGGTGCGGTATCAGTAAGTACGGAGGCATTCTGGATCGCGGAGGGGATGAAGAAATATCCGTATACGGCGGAATATGAGGACGAGATCACGGTCAGTGCTGGGGCTTTGGAGAAAAAGATTCCTGTGAAATTAAAGTTTGAGCTTGTGGATAAGACCTGGTCCGGCAGCTCAGGAGGACGTTCTTCCGGCGGCGGAAGAACGGGAAGTGTGCTGAAAAAGGCACAGAACACAGGGGAACAGCCAAAGGGCAGTGTCACCGGTGAGTGGAGAAAGCAGGAGGATGGAAGCTGGAAATTTGTTTCCGGCGGAAGAACGTATGCCAATGAGTGGGCCTGGATCTACAACCCATATGCGAAAGAAGGACAGGAAAAGACTTCATGGTTCCATTTTGCGGCTGACGGCAGGATGCAGACAGGGTGGTTTCTCGATGAAAAAGATGGAAGCTGGTATTATCTCCAGAAGACAAATGACGGAAGCCAGGGGAAAATGCAGACTGGTTGGATAAAAGAAGGAGAAGCGTGGTATTACCTGGGACCGACCGGGCGGATGACGAAAGGCTGGAACTGGATCAATGGAAAATGCTACTATATGGACCAGAAAAACGGACATATGCTGGCGGACTGTGTGACGCCGGACGGCTACACTGTGGATGAGACAGGCGCATGGTGTGTCAGAGGTGCGGTACAGACGATTGGAAAGAAATAATGGCGGGGGATCAGTATGGAAGAGAAAAGAAGAAGGCGATGGTTGGCTGGATTTCTGGCAGTCATTATGACGATCACGGGAGTGGGGATTCCACTCCCGTTCCCGTCCGAGGCATCGGATGTGTGGCCGCAGAAATCGACGGCCCCGTATTACTGCCTCGATGGGGGAAAAGGCTGGAAGAAGGTCGACCGGTATGATATGTATAAGTTTGATACGATGCCGTCTCCACTTACGGAAACGCAGGCGAAACGGTTATTCTGGGCATATCCGGACAACTGGTCGGCACTGAAGGACGCGGCAAAAAAGTTTGATCCGGGTCTTTATGCGGAGATCGCGTCTACGACGTCCAGTGCCAATATCGTAAAGTATGTGAAAGACGATGCAGGGACAAAATTTGCCTGGGTGGCTGACAATCCGGAAATTGAAGACCGCGCGATCGCTGTTATGGAGCAGGCGTCCTCCGTCGGGCTGGCGGCGGGAAAAGAAGCTCCGGATGCGATCAGGGGAGCAACTTCGGAAGATACGGCAGTGCCATTTCAGGTACTGCCTTTTTCTGACGGACCTGGCGCCCTGGATACGGAGTTTGTTCTCGGAAAAGAGTTTATCCGGGATATCGCGAAGATCGAGCCCCAGAGTGTGTGGGACAATGGATCCACAGGGGGAAACGTGGGATGGCTTGACGCATCCCAGGATAAAAATATCGCGAAATCGGTGATGGGACAAAATCTGTATGAGGTGACCTGGAGCGGGGATGCGATCCGGATCCACAACAATGGTTCGGTGACCGCAAATGAGAATGCTGTCGGAAGCAATATGACGGATGAAGAGAAATACAACAAGACAACGGTGCGGTATAAGATTACTATGAAAGGCAATTCCGGCTGGTATACGGAAGGCAGCTGGAATCCGGAATATCTCAGGGAGTGGATGGACTTTAAGGTCTGCATCAACGCGCCGGAACATCAGAGACTCTACAAAGCGGATATGAGGATCATTCCGTCTGATATGGTGTTCTATCTGGTGATCAGCCAGGATGGGGAAGGCGGCGGATCAGGCACTCTGGGTGACGGGGAAATACCGGAATATGGTGTGGAGACGCCGACGCTTGAATTTCAGATCTATCGCCATAAGGAGACATTTTCAGCGGATTACAATGTCAGGCTTGTAAAACATGACGGTGAGACCGGAATGCCGCTCAAGGGAAGCCAGTTCTATCTGTATGAAAGGTTTGAGGACGGAGGAAAGATCTCAAAGACGGACGGCGAGGGAAAACTTGCGGAAAAGAACCTGAGCTTTCGTCCATGGAGCGGCTTTCAGGTGTTTTCGGAAGGAACCACGAACGGAAAAGGGGAGATAATCTACAAAGATACCAGAAAGTATGCGTATGAAAAGACATACTGTGACGGACATGCCGCGCCGTCATGGGCAAATATGCCGGAGGACCAGGAAGATGGGGATTCCGGGGATAAGGACGGGAAAAAGAGCGATGCTTATGAGGAGGCCGCGGAACAGACCAGGGATAATAACAGGGCTGCGGCAAAGCAGTGGATGGAGCTGATGGAAGCCTGTGAGGCAGAGGCGGAAGGCGGCTGCCATTTTCACTGGCTCGCGGATGAGAGCGTTTATGATGAGGTGCAGGAGGTACTGGAAAGCGGAGAACCGGATGGGAGAAGCCAGAAAAGTGCTGGAAATGAGCGAAAGCTCCGGGCTGCATCCGAAGACGCATTAGAGGAATCCGGCTGCAAGGCGGACTGTGAGGAGACATACCGGAGGTTTATCGGACTGAGGTTTACCTATACATGGAAGGAGATCCAGGCAAGAAACGGATATATCCTCCATGACCTGCACCTGGATGATATCCCTGTGGAGATGATCACGACGGATTCTTCCCAGGCGGGAGTAAACGCGGAAAAACGATCCGGAAGCAGTCGTGAGATCACGGAAAATATCTGGTATTCGGGAAATGGAGTGACAGGTGGGAGTACTGTTTCGGAGAGAAAAATACCGGTGGTAAAAAGCCACGCGGGAACAATTATGAAGAGAACGGCGTCTAATGCGGAAGCAGATACTAAAGAAGCTGCGGTTAAGGCAACGGCGTCCAATGCAGAAAAGAAGAGTATTTTTGATCGGTTTTACGACTGGTTTATGGGAAGAAGCCGGGATGAAGCTGATGATGGCGAAGAATCCGATGGCTGGGGAGAGTTTGAAGGCGTTGGGGACTTTGAGGATATTCTGGCGGATGCAGAGGAGGATGGAATCCGGCATCTGGATCCCAGGGATTCCGAAAAGTATTCGCACTGTAATGGCGCTGAGGACTGCGGGGATGCCTGGCATGTGTATGACCATCGAACTGAGGGGCGGATCCATATCACGAAAAAAGACAGAGATCTCTTTAGGGGAGAAGCGGATGATTATTCGTCCTACGGGGATACGGAAGGAGACGGAACACTTGAAGGGGCCGTTTATGGCCTTTTTGCGGCGGAAGACATCGTTCATCCTGATGCGGAGGTGACAGGAAACGGAATTCTGACCAATACCGGCGTTGTCTATAAGAAAAATGATCTTGTGGCAACGGCAGCAACAGATCAGGATGGAAATGCGGATTTTCTGTGTTATACGGAAGCACCGGGGGTGGAGTACGATTATACGGCCGGAAAGATCAGAAAAAGGACGGATATCTCCTGGAACGGGCCGGGAAACCTGTATCAGGAGAACATGGAGAAGAACGGAAACTGGTGGATCGGGAGACCGCTGATTCTGGGAAAATATTATATAAAAGAACTTTCCAGAAGTGAGGGATACGAGCTTTCGGTAAACGGAATGGATCAGGAGATCACCAACCGGGGAGCAGGCTTTGAAACTCCAGGATCTGTGACGGACGCAAATGGAACGGCTGTGGTCACGATGCCGGAACTCACAGCGGCAATGGAGGGAGATGATGGAAGTGGAAAAGGATATGATGAACTTCCATTTACGGTCACATCAGCGGGGACAGCAGGGGAAAATGGAGATGGAGGTTATGAGATCTTTGCCTATGGTTTTTCGGAAGGAACGAAATTCTACCGCGTTGATACAGGGGAGGAGCTGGTGACAGGACCTCACGTGACGGGAACAGAAGAGGTGATTGTAAAAGATGGGGCCGGGAGAACCGTATGGAAACGGGCGGAGAGCGATACCAGTGATCTTCTCTATCAGCCGGAGCGGGATGCGGCGGGAAATATTACCGGACAGGAACCGGTGAGCCGGATAGAACCGCAGATCTTAAAGGCAGAACAGATTCCGGAAAAGATACCGATGAGCCTTTCAAATCTGTCTGTCAATGAGGAAGATGAGCGGTTTCAGGTGAAACTGGAGGACTGTGACCTTTCAGACGAAACGTCGGAGAGCTTTCTCTTCTTGAAGGCTCAGACAGAGGAGATCCTTGGAAGAAACGGGTATGAAGTTCCGGTTACGGCCGGAGGTATCCGCTCGCTGGAGGATGTGCCGGTCTATAGCCGGGGAGTAAAAAAGGGCCAGAAAGATCTCTGGGGAATGACAACAGATCCGGGAGAGCCGGCAAAAAAGACCGTGTATGGTGCAGCGGTGCAGGAAATTACAGTGCCTGTCGAAAAGAATTCCTGTGTTCTGGATCTTATGAGAAGCATTTTCACCTGGTATCAGGAACATCCCCAGTGGAACTTTTGCGGAATCGATGGGATCAGAAAAGAGGATGCTGGTTATCAGGTAACGCTGTATGCAGGTGCATCTTCTATTGGAAATCGCAGATTTTTTACCTCAAAAGTGGAAAATGGGAAAAAGACGCCGGACAGTGTCTATGCGGTGTACGAGGATCCGGTAAATCTCCGCTGGGTGTATCAGGAATATAAAAATAGCGGAAAATTCCGGTTCCAGACCGACAGACAGTATGTGATTGGGTCCGCTGGAAACAGAAGATATTATCTCGATGCGACGCTGACACCGGCTCTGATGCCGGGAACAGATGGAAAGCTGACAGAGATCATGCATCAGGTCATGGTTTATCATAAAGAGGGAGAAGAGGTGCTTGATTACCTGTCGGGAGATCCGGCACATGGATACCGTGTTCCGCTGACGAGAACGGAAGATAAGATCGAAATCACAACAGAAAAAGAACTCGTGGAAAAAGATGTGGAGATTCAAAGCGTGGTGAGGGAGAAGAATGGTGTATACAGAATTCAGGTTCGGACTTCCGGAAAAGATTCGTTCGGAAAGGAATTTACCGATGGAAAGACGAGCCTCACCTTAAACTTTATCGTAAAACTTCCGGAAAAAAGTCATGCTCTGACGGAAAAGGAGATCCAGAGGATCGGAAACGCGAATGTCTGGGGATACCAGGCAGGAGACCGGATCGGGTATGCGGAATATCTTGTGAAATTCTCGGGGGCAGCGCTTGCTGTGTCAGTCTCAAAAAATCAAGACGTTTCAGACACTTACATCATTGCAAGGCGGTTGGTATACCGCGGTCAGGATAAGATCAGCGAGGATGGAGATACGGGGCTCTCGCCTGCGCTTGTACTGGAGCGGCCTGTAAAGCAGAAGGTGCAGGTGGAGAAAAAGACGGATGACGGGAGAAACATCGGGAATTTCCGGTTTAAAATTTATCTGAAGTCTAATCTGGAACGGATCTTCTGCACAAAAGACGGAGAGATTTCCTGGGTAGATAAAAACGGGAAAACGGTACAGATCGAAGAATACCAGAAAAACTTCCCGGAGCTGGTCCAGAAGATCTATACGAAAAAGGCGGATCGCCACGTACTGGAGACAGTGGAGCAGAAAATAGATCCGGATCATGGGGAAGCCGGGACGGTTAAAGGGTATAACTATGAGAAATTCTTTGCAGCTATCCGGACGGCAGACACGGATTGCTGGAAGAGAAGGGGATTCCTGTGGAATACATCATTTAAACCGTTTGCGGCCAGTCTCATTACCGGAAAGCAAAATGAGATCAATACCTCGGAATACGCGAAGGAGAATGCAAAGCGCTCGGACGCAGTCCGGCAGTTTGCCGTTGACTGGTATCTGAAAGCGGAGCAGGAACAAATGAAACAGGGAGAAAACGCATATTCGGATGAGCAATATGATCATGCGCTCTATCTTGCGATCCAGAAAGCGGAGGACTATCTGCAGCCGTTTTTCAAGTATGATCTGGGAAAAATCTATGCGATTGCCTGGGACTGCGAAGAGAATGGCGGACTAGACGGGGATAGGATGACTCTGGCGGTCCGGAAGGAAAATGGACAGGCACAGGAAGAGGCAGCGTCAGCGGTATCGAAGTATCTTCCTTACGGAGAATATGTAATCGTGGAGGAACAGCCCCATGCGCCGGAGCTTCTTGACTTTAAGAATAGGCATTATGAGATCGATGCGCCGAAGGAGATATTTCTTCCAGTGGCAGGCGGACAGACTGAGGCTGGAGATGACTGGAAGGAGAAGTATGTATACAGGACTGCAGATTCTCCGTGGGATCTTGCAAAAAAATATCTGATACGCTTTAACGAGGAGTCGGCGGAAAATCAGAAACAGGAACTTCGGGAGTATGTGATATGTGCCCACAGCAATGATGGGGATTTTGAAGTCTATCCGTATGGACTTTCTGAGAAAAAGAGAGCAGGGCATTACGAACCTTACGGGAATGAGAAGGTAAAGCAGTACTATCATTACCGGGCGGACAGTGAAAATGGAGCGAAGAGAGAGGGAAAGGAGATGATGACAGGCATAAAGACTGCCTATGACGGGGAATATGCGTCGATGCTTGTTCCATGGAGCATTGTGGATCCGAATGAGGAGAAGGAGGATACAGTCTGGGCCGGTTATGGGGAAAAGACATTTTTGAATCGAAAGTATTTCTCAAATCTGAGAATTGAGAAGCTTGACGCGGAAACTGGAGAGCCGATCCTTCATGATGACGCGGTATTTGGAGTCTATCGGGCGGAAAGAAATGAGGCGGACGACGGGGATGGTGCCGTGCGATGTTATACGGCGGATACGATGATCCTTGGAAGCCAGCATTTTCTTGAGGCGATGGGGGCAAAGGAAATCCGGACATTTGCGAGAAAGGCAGCCGGGGCCGGAGAGCTTTTCTATGGAACGGTCCCTGCCGGAACACCGATCTGTCAGGAGAGTGATCTGGTAAGCTTTACGGATAAAAATGGGCTGCAGACAGGAACACTCATGGCGATCCCGACGATTCGGGATATCGAGGAAAAGGGGATTCTCCAGGCAGTTGGATATGCAAAAACACCGAATCCGCTTCCCGCGGGGGTTTATGTGCTGGCGGAGGTGAAGCCGCCGGCCGGGTATGTGCGTTCAGGACCTGTGGCAGTAGAGATTTACAGTGACCGGATCCTGTATTCCGGAGGCTGGACAGAAGGAAAAACGGCGGCAGCAGTTTACGGGTACGAGCAGGATCCGGATGGAATCCACCCGGAAAATGTCACGGATACTGCCAGAATATATGCGGAAAATACCGCAACAATTCTGGAAATTTCAAAAACAAAGGCAATAGACTCAATTCGTGGAATGAAAGTATCAGGGCGAGTGGAAGGAACGATATCGGAACTTCGTGCACAGTACGGGCTTGAGAATCTAGATCTTGCCTACAATCATGCAGGTACATACCAGGGATTTGGCTGGAAAAAGGGGACTCTGGAGATGCTGGAGCAGAGGAAACGCGGCGGAGAACGGGTGGAGATTGTCTATGAGAATGGAATCTTTCAGGGTTATGGTTATGTGACGAGAAAACTGGAGGCGGCAGATCATCAGAATCCGTATGTAACAGGAGCCAAGCTTGCACTTTACGATGCGATCCGGGTCAATCAGACCGGGGATTCACAGGATCATGCATTTGAAGGTGTTGAGGTCACAAGGGACAGAAATGGAAATGTGACAGATATTGTTGTAAAAGAGGGATATGCCGGAGAAAAGCTGGAATTTTCCCGGGACAGAGCGTCAGTAGATGAGATGCGGGGAGAAGATACCTGGGAAATCAAGACAGTGAAGCGAAGGGATACACCGGTCTTATTCTATGATCTTGGAAATCTTGATGTGATAAAAAAGGGAAAAGACGGGACTTTCTACGGCTATGACCGGGAAGGACGGCAACAGAAGATCACCTTTGATACAGAATCGATCTATGCGTTGAAAAACGGACAGCCGGTATTTGAAATATCGGGAGGCGATTTTACAAAACTTGTGTATGACCGGAAATCGAAGGTATTTACTGCAACGGATCCGGAGACCACACTGTTTCATCTCGATGGATCTTTGTGCAGGGATGCGGAGGTTGATGCCTACACAGGCCTGGCATATGTGAAGAAGACAGAAATCGGATCAAATGGAAGAGAACAGCAGGTATTCTATGTATGGCCCGTGGTAAAGGAAACAGACACCGCGGGAAATCTGACTGGAAGAAGAAAAATACTGACGGGAAGACCGGCGGAGATCATGGAAGGAAGTGAGAATGCCTATATTACGGGAACATGGAACACGGAAACAGGGGTTTTTGAAAAATGGATGGAACCGGTTCTCGATGAGTTTGGCCTGGTGAAATATTATCCGGAGAGCGGAGCTCTGTATAAAAAGGGTGAGCCGGTCTATGACCGGGATGGGGACTATGTGACATACCGGTATGAGGAGCTTCTGGAGATGGAAAACCGGGCTGCGTATCATTTAAATGAGAGAGAAAAGCTGCTTGATGTGGGAAATCCGGAGAATGAGGCGGATGACGTGCCGCTAAAGCACAGGAAAGGAGAGTCCTATCTGATTCCAAATGTGTGGATCAGCGGCGAAAAAACGATTCAGGATGGACGGATGGATGAAAGTACGGACGGACAGCCGGACCTTTTAAGGCGGGTGATCCCGGGCAGCTATATCCTGGAAGAACTGGAAGCGCCGGATGGCTATGTCCGCACATTTCCGTCAGCAGTGGAAGTGAAGGAGACGAATGAGGTCCAGAGAGTACTCCTGTCGGATGAAAAAACAAAGGTGGAGATCGCAAAAATCGACGGAACGGAGGATTACCGCCAGAAGATAGAAAACCGCACAGATATGGAGACAAGTGAAACAGGAACAGAGATCCGGGGCACATACAGCCAGACCTTTGTAACAGGGGCGAAGCTTGCGCTGTTTAAGGCAAAGCGGGTAAATACTGCCGATCAGGATAAATATCCTAAAGGATATTATCTCGTGAAGGCAGAGGAGACACCGGCTGTGTGGAACTCGGAAGATCCTGTGGATAACCGTAAAGCTTCAGTCACTGCAATGTGGATAACGGATGAAAAACCGAAATATTTTGAAGGAATTCCTGTAGGTGATTATATTCTGGAGGAACTAGAAACACCGGGTGGCTACATTCCTGCATCCATGGAGATTACAGTGGAGGAAACAGGAAATCTGCAGAGCTTTGTTTTGAAAGACGATCATACGAAGCTGGAGGTCTTTAAGCTTGAGAGAATTGCATCCGGGGAGAAAGAGCCGTTATCCTGGCCTGCCGCAGCAGAGTTTGTCCTCTGTGAGGCAGTTCTGGATGAGAATGGGGGAGCAAAGACGGAAAACGGCGCTTATCTGTACCGGAAAGACCGAATCGTGGACAGCTGGAAGGCGGATGATCTGTCGGAATATGTTCCGGCGATTCCAGAGGCGTATGAAAAGATGTTTGGACAGTATGGAAATGAATTCCGGCAGTTCTCGTGGAAAAAGGAATTTCAGGGAAGAGTCTCTTCAGGAGATGCCAGACTTCTGGAGGATATGGCGACGGAAAACAGAAAAATCATCACACAGATCTGGGAATTATCGGATGGAAGCAGAATGCGGGTCTCAGTCACAGTTGATGGAGATCCGAAAAGATTAACATCCGACGGTCAGCTGTCACCGCGGTTTGAATACCAGTTCCGCTATCATGACAGATCATCCGAGAGGTATCCGGGAATGACCAGTTATGATATGAGAGCCGGTCTGCACCGAATTGACCGGATTCCGGAAGGAAAATATGTACTTCTTGAGACGAGAGTTCCGGACGGTTATCAGGGAGTGGAACCGATCCTTATCACGGTAGACCAGACGGAGAATATCGTCCGTTATGAGGTGGAAAACAGACGGGAACCAGAAGAAAAGATAGCATGTGGCAGGATCAGGATCCGAAAGACAGATGCGGAAGATAAAGAATTGAAACTTTCCGGGGCATGGTTTGAGGCGGTCTGCGTACAGACGGGAGAAAAGACGGTATTTATGACAGGTGCGGACGGAATTGCGCTGTCACCGGAGCTACCGATCGGTTATCTGAAAAATGGTGCCTGGGTCATGTACGAGTATGAGGTTCAGGAGATCCAGTCTCCACCCGGATATGGGTGTTCGGAAGAGACGTTTTCTATCGTATTTGACAGGGAAAAAGAAGCGGTGATCCAGTTGTATGAACTTTCGATTACGAATAAAAAGACGAGAGCACAGTTCAGCAAGTTAGATATGGCGACGGGAGAAGAACTGCCTGGAGCGTCCCTGGAGTTAAAAACGGTGGATGGAACGGTCATCGATTCCTGGATATCAGGAAAAGCTCCGCATTTTGTGGATGGAACGCTGACAGCAGGAGAGACGTATATCCTGACGGAAATATCTGCGCCGGATGGGTATGAGATCGCTGAATCCATCAAATTTACAGTGCCAATAGATGGAAGCTTTATAAAAATCGAGATGACAGACCGCAGAAAAACACTGGACGAACCGGAAAGACCTACTGAACCGGAGCTGCCGACAGAGCCGGCCGAATCTGAGACAACGGCGTCAGCGGAGACTCCGACAGAGCCGAAGGAACCGGAGACGTCTGAGAGACCGGCAGAGCCGGAACAGCCAACAGCGCCCACTCCGCATGACAAACCGAAGAAACCGGTGGAGGCAGAGTGGACAGAACCGGAATCGGAGGAGGAATCGAAACAAGAACGGGACCGAGAAAAGACGTATGGCAGGATTACAGTACGCTATGAGCGGGAATTTTCCGGCAGCACAGAGGGGCGAGTCCGTCAGAAGGACAGGACAAGTCTCAGGACCCCGGAGACTGGCGATACCCGGAGACCGGAAATTGCGGTATTTGGTCTGTTTATCGGATTCCTTGGTCTTTGGTATCTGCATATAAAGAAGGAGGAAAATGAGAGAAGAGAAGAACGTAAGGATAAAAAATGATGGGAGCCAAATATTCCGGCTTCCTGTCAAAAAAATTTCCGGTTTTTTAGGAAGTGTGATGTTTCTGTCATGTCTGGCATTTCCGCTGCCTACGTTTGCAGAGGAAGCACTTTTCACGGAAGAGGCAGCATCTGGAAATAAAAAATCAGAAGAAAAAGAGACTTTGATCTATGAAAGCCCCATATTTACGGATGGAGGTGAGGCATTCATACCGGAAGAGACAAGGAGCGAGGGGGAAAAGGAATATCGGTTGGTATCAAAACGAATCAGAAATGCGAAAAAAGCCGGAGAAATAACATATGCCCAGGTGACAATTCCCTATGACCTGGAAGGTGATGATACGGTGCCGGAGACGGCAGACGTTCCGCTTATCGATGAGGAGTCCGGCACAGAGTTTGAGCGGGAACTTTCTCTTGTAGATGTGGAAGAGACGTCGAGAAGCTGGTCGGATACCTTTTCCTTTTCTGTGACGGTATCTGGATACGGGGCAGATTCGTTCTATTTGGGAGATATGGAGATTCCTGGCGATGCAGATCTTGCTGATTATGGAGAAAAACTTTTAGAACTTGCAGGGTTGTCCCGGGTATATTATCGGGTGGACCGGGTGGAATGGGACGGAGAACCTTATATGGATGGGGAGGTGATGTTCAGAAATGCGACTGCAGGCGGAAGTAAGCTGATTCGAAATGTAAAAGCAAAATATGGAGGTCAGATCCGAACACCGGATCTGAAAGGAAAGCAGTATATTGGAATTTATGAGGAAGTTCTTCCAGAAACGGAAAATAAGACAGAAAACGCACCCGAGGCAGAGATCGTAAGTCGGGCAGAAGAAGAAACGGATCCCCCAGATCTTTTGAGAACCAGTCTGGCGGAGCGGATCATAGAATGGCTGGAGAGCCATGTCACAACGATAACGGTCAGTATCGGGATCCTGTTCTTTTTAGCAGCGGGAATCTGGTTATTCGTGAAGACAGGAAAAAAGCCAGGGTGTCAGTCACCCTAGCTTTTCCTGCCAGTCTTTTTCCTTAAAACCAGTGAGAACAAAGGAATCGCCGATAACTAACGGACGCTTTACAAGCATTCCGTCTGTTGCGAGCAAGGCAATCTGCTCTTCTTCGTTCATTGTCGGGAGTTTATCCTTCAATCCCATGGATTTATAGATAAGTCCGCTGGTGTTAAAGAATTTTTTCAACGGAAGTCCGCTCTTTTTATACCATTCTGTCAGTTCCTCCGCAGTGGGATTGTTCTCCTTGATGTGGCGGCTGGTATAGGATACATGATGCTCATCAAGCCAGCGCTTTGCTTTCTGACAGGTAGAACAGGGTGGATACTCTAGAAAAAGAATACTCATAGTGAAAAACACCTCCATGGGCTTAGTATAATGGATTTTTGCGGAGAATACAATGAGAAGGAAAAGAATTGAAGGGAGATTGCTGCGGTTCCCAGGATAGGACTGACGGGAAGAAGACATTCTGTAGAGTATGTGTTAATGTCGGGAAGTTCTAAAGAAACGGCAATCGCAGGGCATAGAAGAAAAACATGGATATATTGATTTTCCTCTCAGAATTCATGGTTCCGCTCACGGTATTTTATATCGTTGGTTCCGGAATCCTCGCAAAACGGCCGGTATTCGACGATTTCCTGGATGGTGCAAAAGAAGGAATGCGGACAGTGGCGGATGTACTTCCAACCTTGATCGGACTGATGACTGCGGTGGGAGTATTGAGAGCTTCCGGGATTCTGGAGGTATTATCAGAGCTTCTGAAATTCCCAGCCGCACTCTGCCATATCCCGGTTCCGGTAATTCCGATCATCCTGGTGAGGATCATATCCAGTTCCGCGGCTGTCGGTCTGATCCTTGATATTTTTAAAGAATACGGTCCAGATTCCTTGGTGGGAAATATGGTCTCGATCATGATGGGGTGTACGGAGACAGTATTTTACACCATGAGTGTATATTTTATGTCTGCCCATATCCGAAAGACCCGTTGGACATTGCCGGGAGCTCTAGTCGCGACAGCGGCCGGGATAGCTGCAAGTATCTTTCTGGCGGATTTATTGTAAGACCGCCAGAATGCCAGGCAAAAAGCCAGGCGTTCTCAGCGGCGGAACAGCAGCAGAACAGCAACGGGGACATAGCAGGAGAAGAGGCTGTAAGTCCTGAAATTTCCCGGAAAAAGGTCGGAAACACTTGGAAATCAGTTGTGCCGTCAGTTGGAATCGGTTATAATAAAACCCATAAAAGACAAAAGATCCGGGCTGCCAGAAGAGATCAGACAGCCCAGGGAGAAAGAGGATTCCGCTGTTGGACGATTATAAGGAACTGAATGAGATCCTGGTGAGATTATTCCGCAGCATCATGGATGTTGAGGAGAAAGCGATCATTACCCGGGAATTCCAGGATATAACAAATAACGATATGCATGTGATTGAGGCCATTGGTATAGGAACGCCGAAAAATATGTCCTCGATCGCGAAAAAGCTCTCCGTTACGGTGGGAACCTTGACGATCGCAATGAACAGCCTGGTTAAAAAGGGCTATGTGAAGAGAGAACGCGGTGAGGAAGACCGCCGGGTCGTATATATTTCGCTTTCAGATAAGGGCAAGAAGGCGTTTGTTCATCATGCAAGATTCCACAAAGAGATGATCACATCCATCATGGATGAATTTGATGATGATGAGAAGAAGATCTTGATCCGGGGTCTCACGAAACTGGATAATTGGTTTAAGAATAAGGAAGAAGAGAATAAAAAGAATCGAGAGTAGAAACGATAGACTACCTGCTCTTGATAAGATGTGTAAAAGGCAGATGTTCTTCAAAAGGATATCTGCCTTTTTGAGTATGCGCACCATGGGCGCGCTCTAACGGTGAAGGTTCCGAACACGCCCAGATAGTGGGAAAGGCAGCATGGGAAGACTTACAGGCATACTCCTGGGAGTACCTGCCACTCATCAATGCCGGACATTATATCGCAAACTATGCATGGAATGATCTCGATAAAGGCTTAAATAATTACAGCGGACTCTACTTCTGGAATGCGGGGTACGTAGAGTAGATCAGCACAAAGATCCGGATAAAAATACCTGGCAGAGATGGATCACTTCACTCTGACCAGGTATTTTTGTGTCTGTAACTGGATGTGTATAAAGACTGGCGCCGCGGTGAACAGCGGCGCCGGAAAGTTTTTGATTATTCGATATAGGCAACTTTTCCGATCCGCTCTTTCGGCTGGATCTCAGTATCCGGATCCGGATAGCCTAAAGCAGCCATCCCATAGACTACATGATCGGCCGGAACACCAAAATCATTTAAGATGTCACGGATCGCCGGAGTATCGCAGATATTCTGGAGCTGGTTGATCCATACGGAACCGACACCGTAGGAGTGGGCGGCCAGAAAGATGTTTTCAAGGGCGCAGGCATCATCCTCTTTTCCCCAGATGCTGTCACGGAGGTTCGAAGGCATGATGATTGCCGTTGGGCAGTACATGTTGTAGCCTGGGCGGTCTAAGGTCGTCTCGATCGCGTCTGCCAACCGCCTGATCGCTGCTTTATTTGTGATAACTGTAAATTTCCAGGTCTGTTTTCCACATCCGCTCGGCGCATGGAGCGCAGCCTGCACCAGATCATCCAGAATCTCTTTGGACACAGGTGCATCAGTGAATTTCCGGATGCTTCTTCTTGTCAGTATGTTGTTCATGATCTCATTCATTGAAAAGTCCTCCTGTTATGTTTGATTTATGTAATATGTTGTAACTGTTCAGTAGGTCTGCGCACTTGCTGCGCTGACCGTAAGAAAACATAGGCTGGAGGGCAAAAATCCCATTAGCGAAGCTGATCTGGAATGGATTTTTGCGTGTAACTATGAAGGTACTGAATAGTTACAATATGTTTTGCAACAGGTTGCCCGGGTGCAGCTATTCATGGATGATCCGATATACTTTCTGTGGTCTTCCTTTTGTTCCTTTCTGACGATGGTATAAGAGGGCGGCCATATGATAACGCACCATGCTATCCAACATTCGATTGGCGCTTCGAAGTGTGATATGGAGAATATCAGCCAGATCCTGGGAAGTAAAATCCGTATCGCCTAATATTTCCTTAGCTTTTAAAATTTTCTGAATGGTCAGGGTAGATAACCCTGTTTCTTCGGCCAGATTCAAAATCTGAGGGGAAACGTCACTTGAAAAGGCTACCAGTCTTCCATCTCCAAACAGACCGATCTTGTTTTTCTTCACATTGATCAGATAACTGTTATAATCCACTGTATTCATGGATTCTTTTAATGCATACAGGCTGTTGGAAACGGCATCCTGGAGACTTTCTCCTAATCCGTATCCGATACTAACGCGAAAATCACATTTTTCCTCGAGATACGTTTTCAACGTGCAGGTCTGAAAGTCACAGGTAAGCTTCTCCACGGAGTGGTGATTCGTAAACACCTGAATAAAATCATCCTGGTCTTCCTGCAGGAAGTCACAGAGATATTTTTTACTGTATGACATCAGGCACTTTTGGATTTTCTGCCTGTTTTCTTCTGTATTTGGATAAGGCTTGATATCGATCACCGCAGGGCGGTTTTTCTTCAGATTCTGGATCGTGATGTCATGCATCAGAAGCTCACTGCTCTTTAAAATATCGTCCTGATTACAGTTGACAAAGCGGCAATTTACACCTGCCTTTAAAAGGTCAGGTACGATCAGGCTTCGTCTGGACAGAGTGTATTTGACGGTTCCGCTCTTCCAGAGTTCAATGTGCTTATTTCGTTTTGTCTCCAGAGAATCCCAGATTTCATTGGGCGGTATCTGATTTATAAACTCCTGATTCTTTTCAAACCATTCCTCAAATTTTCCCTGCCTCATTTTTTCAATCAGACTTTTTGCGTTATCCGGGCACATAACATCACAGAAATCAAAGTATCCATACTGCAGTGTAAAATCCTGATATTCGAAAATGACTCTGGTAATTTCGCGGTAGAAATTACTGATACCACATTCAATGTTCCGCATTGGTTTGTGCTTCGGGTAGGATTTCTGAATGATCCGCATCGGGGCGGTTCCTCCGGCCAGAATTCCATCATACTGTTCGGAAATCTGACGATATAGATCCACAACATGTTCATATGTATAGTACACATAAACATCAATAATATCTGCGAGGTCAAGTTCCTTCAGCTCTTTTTTATAAAAAGATTCCAGATACGACGTTGATAGTAACGCTATTTTCATTTTTTAGTCCTTTCGCTTCCAGCGCTTCCTGTTTTGTCAAGTTATATATTTAAAGCGCTTGTGCCAATAGTTACGGTTCACCCTAACCGTTTGATCCCTATAAAAACCCGAAACATATACTGGTAACAGTTTATCATAGCCATTTTAAAAAGTCCAATCTAAGAATTGCCATCCCCCGGTTTATTTTTACACAGAAAATTGAATTTCGAAGCTGGTGTACAATTATTTAAAGCTATTTTAGGACATTTATCGTGTTTTTTGCTGAAAAAGTATTGATTTTTATTAGAAATTAGTATATAATTCCAACATACAGAGACGTCTTTTAATAGCCACAAATATTAATTATTCATTTTGCATAGGAGGAAGACAAATGCAGCTTTTATCTATCGCCATTACATTGGTTGTAGTAGTTCTTGTATCTGCCATGATACTCAAAAAGTACAAACCGCATGCAATTCTTTTAGGGGGCGGTATCGTTTTATTACTTAGTGCTCAGTTTCTGGGGATCAACAACATCATAACTGATGTAGAGAAGAGTACAGGTTTCTGGTTATTTGATGTTTTTGAATTGATGCGTACAACGCTGCAAAAGGATGCGGGAGCTACCGGAATGGTCATCATGGCTGCCGGCGCCTATGCAATGTTCATGAACCATGTGGGCGCGAGTGATGTTATGGTAAAAATCTGTACGAAACCGCTGAAACACCTTGGTTCTCCGTATATTGTCCTTGCATTGACGTACACAGTTGGACAGCTTCTTAATATTTTTGTTCCGAGTGCCGCTGGACTCAGCGTTTTGTTAATGGCTACCGTTTACCCGGTTCTGATCGCATTAGGTGTCAGCCACCTGTCAGCCGCTGCGGTTATTGCATCTGCTGCCTGTCTTGACCTCGGTCCGGCATCCGGTGCCTCTAATATGGCTGCCGAGATGGCTGGTTTAGAGCCAATGACATACTTCATTAAGTATCAGGTGCCGATCATGGTAGTTGTTATCCCGCTTGTAACGGTTACTCACTATCTGGTACAGAAGTATTTTGATAAAAAAGAGGGATTTGTTGCCAATAAAAATGATGCATCTGCGCAGGAAGATGATACAACAGCAGCTGGCGTTCCGAAGTTCTATGCACTTTTACCGCTGTTCCCGCTGGTACTCCTGCTTTTATTCAATGAGCTTGTTATTACTTCTATTAAAATGAATGTCGTAACAGCTATGATGATGGGTGTCTGCCTTACCATTATCCTTGAAGTCATCAGAAAACCGAAGCATGCCTTTGAGTCCGTTAAAATTATCGATGTTTTCTTTGGTGGAATGGGAAAACAGTTTGCTAACATCATTACACTGATCATGTCCGGTGAGATTTTCGCAGAAGGCTTGAAGCGCATGGGAATGATCGATCTGATCATTGAAGGCGCACAGAATATCGGATTTGGACCGATTCCGATGACGATCGTTATGGTTGCTATTATTATGATTTCTGCTATCATCATGGGTTCCGGAGCTGCACCGTTCTATGCATTTATCGCTCTGGCACCGACTGTTTCAGAGTCCTTTGGCATTCATCCGGTCATCATGTGTCTGGCAATGCAGCTTGCAACAGGAATGGGACGAAACATGTCCCCGATTTCTTCCTGTATGGTTGCTACCGCAGGATGTACAGATGGAAAGGTTCTTTCTGTTGACCTTGTAAAACGTACGGTGATCCCTATGTTTGTAGGTGCTGTCGGTCTGATCTTGGGAGATGTCATCTTCTTCATGTAACACGTGGTTTTACATAATATAAATACAAACGTAACTATTCAGTACCTTCATAGTTACGTGCAAAAATCCATTCCAGATCAGCTTCGCTGATGGGATTTTTGCCTTCCA
>NZ_WQPW01000123.1:0-289 GCF_018785465.1 Clostridium sp. MCC328 | reverse complement strand
TTGGGAATCGGGCTGGCGCAGGCCGGAAAGAAAGTCCTGCTGATCGACGGAGACCCGCAAGGCAGCCTGACGATCAGCTTGGGCAATCCCCAGCCGGACAAGTTGCCCTTTACGCTGTCGGACGCTATGGGGCATATCTCGATGGATGAGCCGATTCATTCCGGCGAGGGTATCCTGCACCACCTGGAGGGAGTAGACTTGATGCCCGTCGACATTCAACTTTCCGGTATGTGAATATAATTTAGAATGAAAAGTAGCAGGACAATGGGAGATGAGACCCAATGCCCTG
>NZ_WQPW01000122.1:0-12867 GCF_018785465.1 Clostridium sp. MCC328 | reverse complement strand
AGGCTACATGGGTCAATTTTGGGATTCATGGTACAGTTACCAGTTCAGATACTGCTCCGTGAATAATTCAGGCTTATTTTATTTTTCTTCCGTAATTTCATTGTTATATGAATTTGCTGTTGTGGGCTGTCATGGTTTTGATAAACGCAAGCACTCCAAATATTATTTAAGAATTAAGACCCTGCTTGTCTTCAGCTTCTTCTTTATTTGCTTCTTTCTGCACCTGTTCCAGCTTCTTCCGCTTTCCTTCTTCCCGCAGCGCTTTAAAGAAATCCTTCAGCATCTGCGAGCATTCATCTCCCAGCAGCCCCACTTCTGTCTCCACCTGGTGGTTGAATCCGTCCTCGTGGAGCATGTCGAGCACGGATCCGGCACAACCGGCTTTTGGGTTCATGCAGCCGATCACCACCTTCGGAATTCTCGCCTGAACGATGGCTCCGGCGCACATCGGACATGGCTCCAAGGTCACGTACATCGTACAGCCCTCTAGTCTCCAATCGCCGAGAATGCGGCAGGCCTTCCGCATCGCGATGATCTCCGCGTGGGCCAGTACGTTTTTATCTACCGTCCGGCGGTTATATCCTCTTGCGATGATCCTTCCGTCATAGACGATCACGCAGCCGATGGGCACTTCCTTAAGCGCAGCCGCTTTTTTTGCCTGACGGACCGCCTCTTTCATATAGTGTTCTTCTATCGTCATTTTTCTCATACGTTTCTCCAAATTTCTTTCAAATGCTTCTGCCTCTTATTTTACCGTATTTTTGAGTTCTGGCAAGAGAAAATCGCTGGGGCGATGTCGGCGATGCCATGATCGGCTAGAATCTTCTTGACGTGGTTCAGGGAAAGGCAGATAATAGAGCTAACGAAATTTATTCGCAAATCTCCGAAAGCCGTGTCGGCCGTTCGATCCGGAAATTATGATATAATGAGCCCAAAAGGAAGGATTATGGAAAATAGAAAGAAAATTCTTATGAAGCTTTTCGTCTCGACCCTGTATCTCAGCGCTTTTACGTTCGGCGGGGGATATGTGATCGTGACCTTGATGAAGAAAAAATTTGTAGATGAATACCACTGGATCGAGGAGAACGAGATGCTGGACCTCGTTGCGATCGCGCAGTCAGCTCCGGGGCCAATCGCCGTCAACGGGGCGATCGTGGTCGGTTATAAACTGGCCGGGATGACCGGCGTGGTCACGGCGATCATCGGCACGATCATCCCTCCGTTTCTCATTATCTCCCTGATCTCGGTCTGCTACAACGTGTTCCGTGACAACTTTATCGTCAGTCAGATGCTTTCCGGCATGCAAGCCGGTGTTGGGGCTGTGATCGCCTCTGTGACATATGAGATGGGGGCGGGGATCGTCCACGGGAAGAATGCCGTCTCCATGTGCATCATGGCTGGCGCTTTTCTTGCTTCCTGCGTTTTTCATGTCAACGTCGTCTTCGTTGTCATCGCCTGCGGGCTGATCGGCGCGCTGCGGACACTTGCGGCGGAAAGGAGAGCAAAAAAATGATCTATCTACAGCTTTTCTTGAGTTTTCTGCAGATCGGCATGTTCAGCTTCGGCGGCGGGTATGCGGCAATGCCGCTGATCCAGGGACAGGTCGTGACTGCCCATCACTGGCTTTCGATGGAGGAATTCACGGATCTGATCACGATCTCCCAGATGACACCGGGCCCCATTGCCATCAATTCCGCAACCTTTGTCGGAACAAAGATTGCGGGAACCGGAGGCGCTCTCTCGGCCACCTTCGGATGCATCCTGCCGTCCTGCATCATCGTGACCTGTATCGCCAGACTATACTTAAAATACAGAAATCTGGCACTTTTACAGGGGATCTTAAACTCCCTGCGTCCCGCGGTCGTCGCTTTGATCGCCTCTGCCGGGATCTCGATCCTCATCACCGCGTTCTGGGGCAGTCAGGCAGCGGTCGCTCTTGCGAACACAAACTGGCTTCTTGTGGCGATCTTCGCTGTCTGCGTTGTCCTGCTTCAGAAGTTTAAAATGAACCCGATCTGGGTGATGGTGCTGGCCGGAGTCATAAAGACCGTCGTTTCCCTGATCGTCAGCGTATTCTAAGGTCTGTATACCAGTACCCAAACCGTCCGTCTCCCACGGGCTGGCGTCTGGAGAGGACGAAATTCGGGAAGCCGAACATCGTTGCCATATATTTTTCACTGCTGTAATAGTGGCCCGGAACCCCTAAGAGGTATCGGGCTTTCTTTTTGTTTCCGCCGAGTTTTACGAGGATCAGGTAGCGGAAATTGTAGTAACCGTGGAGAAGAAAGCTGTTGTTTCCGTGGATCCAGCACTCCCGCGGAAGTTTTCCGATGTCCTGGGGGCGGATCGTTAAGATATCACAGCCGTCCTCATACTCGAATGGCTGGATCTTCGGGTATGATTTTTTTAGTTCTTCCCAGAGTTTTTCCGGATCCGCTGCCAGGTCCTCAGTCTCCTGTAAATAGCGCAGGACTTCCGGATTTTCGAGTTCCGGGGAGACCATGGGGGCTGGGGCGGCATTTGTCCGCGCTGTCTGGCTGTTTTGCGGCCGGGAGGGACATGGTGCAGCCGATGCAGGGGCAGTTATCTGAGTTTGAGTCTCCGCTGATGAAGCAGACTTGGACATTACCGGCTGCCCACCCACAGGATTTTGCGTTGCATTCTTCATCGACCGCATCGGATCCTGACGCGATTCTTCTGGTTGTTCTGTTATTTCTGCCCGATCTGTCTTTTCCTCTGCCTGGTCGATCTCTTCGGTTTCCTCCGACAGGTATACCATCCCATGCTCTTCACTATTCTCTTCCTGCTTCGGCTTCTCATCCTTTTCTGCATCATCCTGCACCGTTGTCTCACCCTGTGCCGATGAAGCTTCTTCCGTCTCCTGCGCTTCATCCCGCAGCTCCGCCGCATGCGCAGTCTTTTCCTCCTGTTCCCGGCGTTCCTCCTCTTTGGCGATCTCGGCCTCGATCTCTTTTACTACTTTTGAGACTGCCTGCGGTGTCATCTCTTTTTCTGCTTCCGGCAACATCTCCGCAGTAAATTTCGGCACAGAAAGAACTGGATTCTCCCCGGTATTTCCCTCTTCTGCTGCCAGCGCGTCCTCCCAGATCGTCTTATAGCACCGCCAGGAATTTTTCACGTCATGGACCGAGAGTCCGAAATATGTATCAAGACCTGTTCCGGTTCCTTCCACGTTCTTCGTGTCCACATTCGCACGGAATTCCCCGTTTCCGCCCCGCACGAACACGTTCCCGAGAAATGTCTCACGACCGCCTGTCCCTAAAAGGTACGCGCCGATGGCGTTTCCACCCATATAGATCCGCTTCACGTTCACATTGATCCTGCACTGCCCGTTCCGCGCCTCCAGCTTCGCGAATCCCACATTTTTTCCTTTTTGTTTTCCTTCGTACTCGTAAATATAAGAAATCAGTCTGCGATAATCTGCCATAATCAAAAACACTCCTTCTGCACTTATGTATATGCGGAAGGAGTATTCTTCATGATTATTCTATGAAATTTAGTATTTGATATTTTTTATTACTTACGGATCGCTCCGGACTTCACAGCCGCCTCAGCCACACGCTTTGCGACATGCTCCGCAACGCCTTCTTCGAGGGCACCTGGGATAATGTACTCTGCGGAGAGTTTATCCGGTGTTACGAGTTCTGCGATGGCCTGGGCTGCAGCTACTTTCATATCATAGTTGATGTCTCTTGCGCCGCAGTCTAACGCGCCGCGGAAGATTCCCGGGAACGCGAGGACGTTGTTGATCTGGTTCGGGAAATCGGAGCGGCCGGTTCCCATAACCTTTACACCTGCTGCCATCGCCTCATCGTACATGATCTCCGGGTTCGGGTTTGCCATTGCGAATACGATCGGATCCTTCGCCATTGTTTTGATCATTTCCGGTTTCAGTGCGCCTGCTACGGACACACCGATAAATACGTCCGCACCGACGAGGGCATCAGCCAGTGTTCCGCGCTTATCCTCAAGGTTTGTGATATCGCAGAGCATCTTCTTGTGCTCTTTAATGCCGACTCCACGGTCTTTGTAGAGGATTCCGTTCTCATCACATGCGATGATGTTCTTTACGCCTGTCGCAAGCAGCATCTTGATGATCGCGGTTCCGGCAGATCCCGGTCCGTTTAATACGACATGGATCTCATCGATCTTCTTTCCGACAACTTTTAACGCATTTAAGAGGGCTGCCGTAACGACAACAGCGGTACCGTGCTGGTCATCGTGGAATACCGGGATATCGAGCTCTTTCTCCAGGCGCGCCTCTACCTCGAAGCACTTCGGGGAAGCAATGTCTTCCAGGTTGATTCCGCCGAAGCACGGAGCGATGTATTTTACTGCTTTGATGATCTCTTCTGTATCAGTCGTATCAAGGCAGATCGGGAACGCGTCAACGCCGCCGAACTCTTTAAAGAGGACTGCCTTTCCTTCCATAACCGGCATAGCGGCTTCCGGTCCGATGTTTCCGAGGCCTAAAACTGCGGTTCCGTCGGAGACAACCGCTACCAGATTGCCCTTTGCGGTGTATTTGTAAACGTCTTTCTTATTATCATGGATCTTTCTGCACGGCTCCGCAACGCCTGGTGTATAGGCTGTGCTTAAGTCATCTCTCGTCTTTACCGGAACCTTGCTGACAACTTCGATCTTTCCATGATGTTCCTCATGGAGCTTTAACGCTGCTTCATTGAAATTCATTGCGCTTCCTCCTGCGAATTCGTTTTCGTTGCTGAACTGTCTTCCCGTTTCATATCCAGAATGGCTTACATTTTGCCATTTCTGACAGCCATATTCTTTCATGCTATTTCAATGTATCTTTTCCTAACAGTTCTTTATCTGCTTAATTTCGAGTTTACCACAATCACTTTAAAAAGGAAACTGCTTTTTACTGTGTTTTCCCACTCGCTCTTTCTTGGCAGAGATGCTGTATTACCACACCGCCACCGCACCGTCCGCCCGCGGCTCCGTCGCCCCACAGAGCACGCCGTTCTCATCCCGCCAGATGATCTGTCCACGGCCAAAGGTCAGGGAACTCTCCAGAACTTCCATCTCATGTCCGCGGCGCTTCAGTTCTTCCACGATCTCCGCCGGAAATGTTTTCTCCACCTGGATCTTCTTTCCGCCGACCCACTGCCATCTGGGCGCATCTAAAGTCTCTTGCGGATTCATCATGAAATCCAGCGTGTTCATGATTACCTGCACATGTCCCTGGGGCTGCATGAAACCACCCATGACGCCGAACGGCCCCACAGCTTTTCCATCCTTCATCAGAAATCCCGGAATGATCGTGTGAAGGGACTTCTTTCCCGGTCCCAGGCAGTTTTCCATGTCCTCGTCCAGGGTAAAATTTGCCCCGCGGTTCTGCAGCGCGATTCCTGTCCCCGGGATCACGATGCCGGAGCCAAATCCCATATAGTTGCTCTGGATGTAGGAGACCATGTTTCCTTCCCCATCCGCCGTGCAGAGATAGATCGTTCCGCCGCGGAACGGATCGCCTGGCTCCGGATCTTGCGCCATTTCCCCGATCAGGGATCTCCGCTCTGCCGCGTATTCATCCGACAGAAGCGTCTCCACCGGCGCGCGCATATACTCCGGATCCGCCACATACCGGTTGCCGTCCGCGAATGCCAGCTTCATCGCCTCCAGCTGCTTGTGCACCGTGTCCACACAGCTTCGGTCCGTGAAGGAATATCCCTTCAGGATATTTAACGCCATCAGCGCGATGATTCCGTCCCCGTTCGGCGGGATCTCGCAGATATCATATCCCCGGTAATTTACATGGATCGGCTTTACCCACTCACACCAGTAGTTCTCCAAGTCCGATTTTCGGAGATAACCGCCGGTCTTTCTCGAATATGCGTCGATCTGATCCCCAAGTTCTCCCTGATAGAACGCCTTTGCGTGAGTTTTCGCGATCTTTTCTAACGTCTTCGCATGAGCTTCCGATTTCCAAATCTCTCCCGGCTGTGGGGCATGTCCGTCCCGGGCGAACGTGTCGAACCAGGGCTTAAAGCACTCGTCCTTGAGTGTCCCGGAAAATTCCTTGTATGCATTGCTCCAAAGCTTTGAGATCACCGGACTCACCGGATATCCCTCTCTCGCGTATGTAACTGCCGGCTCCATCACCTTCTCAAGCGTCAGTCTTCCAAACTTTTCCGAGAGCTCTGCCCAGGCCGAAGGAGCGCCTGGGACCATCACCGGAATCCAGCCACGCTTCGGCATCGCGGTGTATCCCTGCTTTTTTACCTTCTCTGCCGTGATCGCCATGGGCGCTCTTCCACTGGCATTGAGGCCGTGAAGCTCCCCTTTCGTCCAGACCAGGGCAAAGGCATCGCTTCCGATCCCGTTGGAGGTCGGCTCCAGCACGGTCATACAGGCCGCTGTGGCGATCGCCGCGTCAATGGCATTTCCTCCCTGTTTTATGATATCAAGCCCCGCCTGTGCCGCCAGCGGCTGGCTCGTGCAGACCATACCTTTTCGTCCGTAGATCACACTTCTTCGCGATGGATAATCGTTTTTAAGCGTGTCAAATTTCAGCATAGTTTTCTCCTCCAGGTCTATTATTTTCTGCAAACAGGTCATCGCCTGTTCCAACTGCGTGGATTATAGATCTATATGTCGAAATCGTACCACTTTAACGTATTAAATGTCAATCTGTAAAAAGATAATGTGCCCCAACATATTTTCATGTCACAGGCAGACTTTTCACGATCTTCTGCTTTGTCTCGTCATACAAAAACGGTGCAGGAACTTTTTCCCGCACCGCAGCTTCTACTCTAATATAAAATTTTCCACCAGCTTCTTCGTAAATTCCGCCTTCGGATGCCCGATCACATCCTCCGTCCGTCCAGTCTCCACGAATTTTCCTTCTTCCATGACCGCGATCTCATCGCAGAACCAACGGACCACATCGAGATCGTGGGAGATAAACAGGTAGCTGAGACCCAGTTTTTCCTGAAGTTCTTTTAGGAGTGTCATGACCTGTGCCTGTACGGAGACGTCGAGCATACTCGTTGGCTCGTCTAAGATCAGGATCTTTGGATCCAAAGAGAGCGCCCTGGCGATCATGATGCGCTGTGCCTCGCCTCCGCTGATCTGGTGCGGATAGCGGTCCAGAAGTTCTTCCCCGAGGTCTACCCGGTCCAAAAGTTCTTTTACGCGTTTCTTTCTTCCGGCTTTATCATACATTTTATGGATGATCATCGGCTCTTCCAAACTGTAACCGATCTTTTTGGCCGGATCTAAGGATGTTTCCGGGTGCTGGAAGATGATCTGGATCGTCCCGTCGATCTCGATGGTGCCGGAATCCGGCTTGATCAGGGAGAGCAGCATGTTGGCGATCGTGGACTTTCCACAGCCGGAATTCCCGACAATTCCGAATGTCTCCCCGTTGCAAATCGTAAAGGACACATCTTTTACCGCATCCACACGGGTCTTCCTGATGATTCCGCCCGTAAATGTCTTGCAGATATGGCTGACCTTAAGCATACAGGACACACCTCACTTTCCGTCCATCCGGAAGCTCCGCCTCCGGGACCGGCCCGTTTTTGCAGGCGTCCGCCGCATACGGACATCGCGGATAAAAACTGCAGCCGGAGTTTCCTTCGTTCTTTCTCACCGCGCGCCCGATGGGGTTCATCCCTTTCGCCGGAAGCGACGCGACCAGTCCTTTCGTGTACGGGTGAGCCGGATGTTCCAGGATCGTCCTCGTGTCCCCGACCTCCATAATACTTCCTTTATAGAGCACCATCAGCCGGTCGCAGAGCACGCCCGCCAGGGCGATATCGTGGGTGATCACGATCATTCCTTCGGTGTCCGTCTCGGAGATCTCCTTCAGTACCTGGTAGACCTGCCGTCTTAAGATGGCGTCCAGACCTTTTGTCGGCTCATCGGCGATGGCCCACTTCGGCCGGTTCATGAGTCCCATGGCGGAAATCACACGCTGGTTCATGCCGCCGCTGAGCTGAAAGGAGTAGGCGCGGCTGATCCGGTCCGGGTCAGCGAATCCAAACCGGCGCAGGAACTCATCCCGCCGGGAATTTGCGAGTTCTTTATCCTTGTTTCCATGGACAGTCATGCACTCCGTGAGCTGTTTTCCGATTCTTCGGATCGGGTTTAACGACTCCGTGGGATTCTGTGGGATCAGGGCGATCTCTTTTCCGCGGATCTCCTGCATCTCCTTTTCCGGCAGCCGGTACAGATCCATGCCCTTATACATGCAGGTTCCTTCCACCTTCGCCTGACCGGAGAGAAGTCCTAAAATGGACATGCCGAGAAGTGATTTTCCGCTGCCGCTCTCCCCGATGAGTCCGGTGACACTGCCCGCCGGGAAGTACGCGTTGACGCCCTCCATGGCATGTACCGTCTCGCCGCCGTCCTGGAAGGAGACGGAGAGATTCCGGATCTCAATGTCGCTTTTTTCTCCTGTTTTCCATTCTTTTCTATCTTCCATTTAATCTTCCCCATTTTCTGTGCTCTGTATCTGCTATCAGCCCCTGTACTTTGCACGCTCACGCTGCTCATAAATTTTCGTGATCCAAGCTTCCTTCAACAACGTTAAGCGTTAAATTTCTCAGGCGGGCTTACAGCGGATCATTTCCCTGACACTACATGTTCTTCATGACATCTTTCCTCACATCCAGCCGGTCACGCAGCTCATCCGCGAGAAGGTTGATGCTCAGGGAAAGCAGTAAAATGCAGAGCCCCGGCGCGACGACGAGCAGCGGTTCCTGGCGGAAATACTGCCTCGCGTCGTTGATCATAACGCCCCAGTCCGGTGTCGGCGGCTGGAGTCCCAGACCCAGATAGCTCATGGATGCCACGGAGATCACGTTTCCGGCAATTCTTGTGGCAAAGAGCACACATAAGGTTCCAAGGATATTGGGCGAAATGTGGAGAAACAGGATCCTGAGATCACTGGCTCCGATGGTCTTAAGTCCCTTGATAAAGCTCTCCTGCTTTAATTTCATGACCTCGCCACGGGCGATCCTGGAAAAACCTACCCAGGAGTTGATCACGATGGCGATCAGCATGCTCTTTACGCCCTGTCCTAGGAGACCTGCCACAGCGATCATAAGTGTCAGGCCCGGAAGTCCCTGGAAGATGCTGGAGATCGTCGTGATGACTCCGTCGATCCAGCCGCCGAAATATCCCGCGAAGAGTCCAAGAGCAAAGCCGAGCAGCATGGAGAGCACCGTCGCAGCCAGTGCGAGAAGAATGGACTGTCTTCCGCCGTAGAGAACACGGCTCAGGGTATCCCTGCCGATATTATCGGTGCCTAAAAGGTGCGCAGCCGACGGTTTCTGAAGCGCCTCTGACAGGTTCGATACCAACGGATCATAAGGCGCGAGAACCGGTGCCAGGACGCTGGTGAGAAGAATGATAAATAAGAGCACAAGACCGGTCTTCGCCTTCACGGTCAGACGGGGGGCTTTTAATTTTCTCATGATTCCACCGCCTCTCCCGCACGGATCTTTGGATCCAGCGCGATGTAGATCAGATCGATCAGGATATTTGTCAGCACATAGATGCATCCGGAGAACAGAACGTAGGCCTGCACCACATAGTAGTCTTTCGACTGCACGCCCGCGATAGCGTAGCTTCCGATTCCGGGGATCGCGAAGATCGTCTCCACGATGGACGCGCTGCCAATAATGCCCGCCATATGATTTCCCAGGTAGGTGATGATCGGGATCAGGGCGTTTCCGAAGGCGTGGCGGATCACCGCGCGGCGGCGGCTCATGCCTTTCGCGTCAGCCACGGTCATATACTGGCGTCCGATCTCATCAAGGATCGCGCTCCGTGTCAGTCTCGCGCAGACTCCGATACTCGGGAGTGCCAGCGTGATTGCCGGGAGAATAAATCCGGAGCCGTCAGAGATTCCGCTGCTGGGCAGGATCTTCCACTGTTCGGCAAAGATAAAGATCAGGACAATGGCGATCCAGAAGCCGGGGACGGACAGGGCCACTGTGGAAAATGTCCCCAGAACATGGTCCAGCAGCCGGTCTTTTTTCACCGCCATCAGGACACCAGATCCCACGCCGAAGACGATCGTTAAGATCATGCTGAAACCGGCCAGCTTTAACGAGATCGGGATCCGCTTCGCGAGCTGGTCCATGACACTTTTATTCGTGAAAAATGAGCGGCCCAGGTCGCCGTGCACCAGACCGTCGACCCAGTTGAAATACTGGACTACCGCCGGCTGGTCCAGGCCCATTTTTGCCGCCATGGCATCATACTCCGCCTGCGTGTAGGATTCATTTCCATTTGGATTCAGCACCTGGTCCACCGGATCCCCCGGCGACATGATCCCAAGCGCAAAGGCAATGATACTGATCCCGACGAGTACCGGCAAGAGCATCAGCATTTTTTTCAGAATGTACTTTAAAAGTGCCATATGTGTTCCTTTCAAAAACAGCAGAACTGCCTTTTTCAGACAGTCCTGCCAAATTCATGTCTTATCTGCCTGACCGGCGGATATCTGACCCGCCGGATCGCTCTCAGATATTATTTCACCCAGGAAATAGTCGGAAGGCCGACACCGAAGGTCTTTCCTGCGTAGTGTGTGATCGCTTTGTTATGGATGTTAACGTTGATCTGGTAGCAGATCGGAACGCATGCGCTGTCATCGAAAAGTTCCTGCTGGATCTCATCGTAGATCTTACTGCGCTCTTCCACGTCAGCGATCGTCGGAGCTTTTGCAACGAGCTCATCGATCTTCTCATTATAATAGTTGTAATTTAATGTCTTGTTGCTGTTTCCTTCGCTTGCGAAGTACTGCTTAAATGTGGAAGTCGGATCTGCATTGTTGATTCCGAATACGGTGAGTGTCATGTCGTAGGTGCCTTCCTGCTGTCTCTCTTTATAGAGGGAGGAATCTACGATCTCGATGTTGATGTTGACGCCGAGTTCAGCGTAAACCTGCTTTAAATACTCTGCAACCGCCTTGCAGTTGTAGTCAGATGCAGTGCTGGAACGGATGATCATGGTCATGTCCACAGTTTTGTCGCCGAGAACCTCTTTTGCGAGGGCTTTTGCCTGCTCCATGTCATAAGTTCCCTGAATATCCAGATGGAATGTAGACTGGGTGCTCAAGAAAGAGTATGCCGGCTGTAAAAGTCCGCCATAGATCACGCTGCAGATGCTGTTGCGGTCTGTTGCGAGGTTGAAAGCCTCTCTCATCCGCTTGTCCGCAAGGTACTCATTTTTATCGTTGAACATGATATACTCGGTCATATGGCTCGGAGTGCTGTCCATCTCGAAGCTAGAGTCTGTGTCGCAGAGGTTCTTCGCAGCGTCCATGGTGATCGCGCCGTTATCCGCAAGTCCCATAACTTCACCGGATTTTAATGCAGATACACGTGTCTCTGCATCCGGGATGCAGCGGATCTTGAAGGTCTTTACCTTGCCGTTCTCGCCGTAGTAATTGTCGTTTCTCTCAAGTGTCACATACTCGGACTCTACATGGTCAACGATCTTGTACGGGCCTGTACCGATCGCGTAGTCGGAGATCACGCCCGTCTCCTCGTCGAAGCAGTTCGGGCTGTACATCGGGCTGCCATAGTCGGAAAGGACATACTCAAGCGTTGTGATCGGCTGTGTGAAGGTGAATTTTACGGTGAAATCATCGACTTTTTCCATCTTATCGAGGTTCGGGAGAGATTTCTCGATACTGAGTGTCGTATATGTGGAGGTAATTCCATGACCCCAACGCTCGATATTCTTTAAGCATACATCAGCATCAAACTGGACACCGTCTGTAAAATACGCGTCATCCCGCAGGTTGAATGTCCACTCAGTACAGTCATCGTTATGCTCCCAGGATTTTGCGAGCCACGGATCGATCACGCCGCCGTTGTTCGCTGTGAGAGCTTCCCATACATAAGCGCCTTCCCAACAGTAGTAAGCGTCTCCGCTTCCCTGTACAGCGTCACGCGGAGTCGCGATGACGACTTCGTCTGTCTCGTTTTTCTCTGTGTCTTCCGCTGCCTCGGCTGCTGTTGTTTCCTCCGCTGCGCTTGTCGCTGCCGCTGCAGTTGTCTCTGTCTTTTCTGTCTCTGCCGCGCTGTTGTTCACGCTGTTTCCGCATCCGGAGATTACGGATGCCGCCATTGCTGCCGCTAAGAACAGGCTTACATGTTTCTTTTTCATGTTCTCCTCCATGTAGTATAAATATTGAGCTGTTTTGCCTCTCGGCCTATCCTTATCTGTAACCGACCCGGTAATTGTACAGGGCTGATGGATAGCTGTATTTTATTTATAACTTCGGAGTTGGTGTGGAGATGTTCCATCTGAGAATTTTTCAAATACCGAAATGCTTATGCATCAGAAAAAGATGTCCGCTGGAATCAGCCGACATATAAACGGTACGATCAATGCCTCGTGATCTGGAAATTTTCTTCCTGTACCAACAGTCCGGCAGGTTTCCTGACTCACAGATCATCACACAAGACCGCCTTCCCAAAGCTTTCGCGACAGTTTATCCAACTGTCCTTCTTCCTCAGTGACCGCGCATTCGCGCATGGTCTTGTATTCCCTGCTCACAGTGACGAGATCGTACAGGTCTTCCACCTGTTTCCCTTTTACCTGCTGTCCGCCTGTTCTCATGAACTTTTTCACAGCGGCAGCAGCACCGGATGCCTCTTCGATTGTTATGGGATATATTTTAACATCTTGGTAATTATAATGCAAGGGAGCAATTTAAAATAAAGAATGACGCTGGTCGCTTTCGGTTACTGTTTGCGTAAAGCATGAACAGTAACCGCTTTCGGAAAAAATCGAGTAGGAGGCGGTGGCTAACCGCCGTCCTCTCACAGCACCGTACGTACCGTTCGGTATACGGCGCTTTCAATA
>NZ_WQPW01000121.1:103065-108398 GCF_018785465.1 Clostridium sp. MCC328 | reverse complement strand
TTGTTTATCAAAAAAACAGGGATTCTTTGCGGTTTTTACAAGTTTTTAAACGTTTTATTTGAAATAGCACAATAGGTTAATTTAGTATAAACAAAGTTTATTGTGATACTTGATTCGATTGAGAAAAGACCGGAGATGTTTGACGAAAAATATACGGCAAACAATTTCAGGTCTTTGATACTCAGTCTTTCGACATACAGATCGTACCCGTCCGCTGAAGCTCCAGAATACCAAAGCTTCTCACAAGTTCAATAAAATCTGTGATCACATCAGGAGCTGCATGGAACTCGATGACCATGCTCTTTGGGGAGACATGGACGATCTTGGCGTCCATGACGCTGCAGAGTTCGATCAATGAGCTGCGGTTTGTCGCGGAGTAGGAGACTTTGATGAGCATCATCTCCAAGAGGACGCTGCGGGTCTCCTCGAGGCGGCGGACTTTGATCACGTCCAGTTTCTTGTTTAAGTGTTTCTCAATCTGATCGACAGTGCGCTGGTCGCCGGTGGAGACGATGGTCATGCTGGAAATGTCATGGCGCTCCGTCTCGCCCACGGCCAGACTGTCGATGTTGAAGCCTCTTCTCGCGAAAAGACCGGATATCTGGGAGAGAACACCGTCTTTATTTTCTACAAGTACAGAAAAAATACCTTTCATCTTGCGTTCTCCTTATTTTGTGTTGTTGTGGCTGTCGACTTCGCAGACCATGATGCAGGCCTTGTCGCAGGCGAGGAAACGGTCGAGCTCTGCGTCGAGAGTTTCGTTGCTGTCGCAGTGGAAATAGTCCATATCGTAGGCAGCGGCGATCTCCGCATATTTCGGATAATCATAGAGCTGAACACCGAAATAGTGTTCCTCGTAAGTCTTTTCCTGATGCTCACGGACGAGACCGAGATAGTGGTTTCTCATGACGAGGATCTTTATCGGGACCTTGTTTACCGCGATGGTTCCAAGCTCGTACATGGACATCTGGAAGGAACCGTCACCGCAGACAACGACGACCTGTTTGTCCGGCGTACACATCTTCGCTCCGATTCCGGCCGGGATTGAGTAGCCCATGGTTCCCATACCGCCGCTTGTAAGGAAACGGCCGTTCTTCATCACATAGTTGTCGGCAGACCAGAGCTGGTTCTGTCCGACATCTGCAACATAGATCGCGTCATCGTCCATCTTCTCAGAGAGGTGCTGGACTAAAAGCATCGGATTTACGAGCTTATCACTGAAGACACGATGGTCTACCGTACTTTTTTTGATATCCTGAAGTGTCTCGATCCAGTTTGAGGTATCGATGGAAATATTCTCCTGCAGCAGACGATCGAAGATGCTCTTGATATCACCGACAAGCGGGATCGTAGGTCCGAGATTTTTACCGATCTCGGCGGTATCGATATCGATGTGGATGATATTGACCTGCTGTTCCAGATTTTCCGGTTTAGGAACGGCACGGTCGGCGATCCGCGCACCGGCAATGATCAGAAGGTCACTGTTTGCCACTGCACGGTTTGCATAGGGTTTTCCGTTATTTCCCAGCATTCCGAAGTACAGCGGGTGGTTTTTCGGCATAACGCCGATGCCCATCATCGTTGTTACAAGCGGGATATTGTTCTTCTCACAGAACTGGCGGACACACTCCTCGCCGTTTCCGAGGATAACACCGCCGCCGGCACAGATCAGAGGCTTTTTCGCTTTATTGATCGCAGCGACCACTTTATGCATCTGTGGGTTATTTCCCTTTGTACTTGGCTTGTATCCGCGGATATTGACCTCGGACGTGTAGTCGAAGGACTTCTTTAAGAGGTCGATCTGGACGTCACAGGGGATGTCGATGAGGACCGGTCCCTTTCTTCCGGTGGAAGCAATATAGAAAGCTTCCTTAAAGATACGCGGAATATCGTCAGCGCTCTTTACAAGATAGCTGTATTTTACGAAGGACTCGGTGGAACCACGCATATCGGCTTCCTGGAATACGTCACGTCCAAGGAGATTGGAATTGACCTGTCCGGTGATCGCGATAAGCGGAATACTGTCGGCGTAGGCCGTTGCCAGCGCCGTGATCAGATTTGTCGCACCAGGACCGGAAGATGTGACGCAGACGGCGGCCTTTCTGGAGATGCGGGCATAGCCGCTTGCGGCGTGTCCGGCCGCCTGCTCTTGACGGACAAGGACATGCTCGATGGTTCCGGCATTATATAAGGCCTCATAAAACGGGGAGATCGCAACGCCCGGATATCCGAAGATCCTGGTTACGCCCTCCTCCTCGAGGCATTTGACCATAGCTTCTGCACCATTCATAATAACTTAAAATACCCCCTCAAGTAAGCGTTTAAAAGATGTCTGGGGGCAAAAAAAATGATGATTTTGCCCTTTAAAATCTTTGAAGATAGTTAATAAGAATTATATCGCATACTGAGAGGGGATGTCAATGTGGAAAGGACGGGAGAATGGGGGATTTTGCGGGATTTTATGGGGAAACCTGCGAACTTGAAGCGAAAAGGAAAGTATGTTATGATTGACTGGTAAAAAAAGAAAAAACAGAATAAACGGAGCAAAAATATTAAGGGAGAGAGGCCTATAATTGCTGGGCTGATCGAAAAGAATCTTATCGATAAAAGCTCTCTAAAACGAGAGAAATGAAATACATGGGGGAACATGGAAATGAACATTGCGGTATGCGATGACCAGCCGGAAGTGCTGGATGTCGTCGAAAATATGCTGAGAGAGATTCCGGAGGTGGAGCGTGTCGAAACTTACCAGGATATCCGGCATATGAGGGATGAATTTGAAGATGGAAAACGACCGGATGTCCTGATCATGGATATCTGCCATGAATATAATACAAAAATTCCGGAGACGGAAGAGCGGCAGGAGGGAATCGATTATGCCTATGAGTTGAATCAGAAATTCCCGGAGCTGCAGATCATTTACCTGACCGGATATACGACGAGATATTCCCAGCATATTTTCCTGAAGCCGGTCAATCTCGTGGGATATCTCACGAAGCCGGTGAACGCGGATATCCTTGAAAAGCTTCTTAAGATCGCAAAAGAACGACGGGCCCAAGAAGATGAAAAGCGGGTGACGATCATGTGCCGGAACCAGCAGCAGATCTTTTATCTCAATGAGATCTGGTATCTGGAGAGCAGCGCTCACCGGACCATGATTCATACATACGAAAATGTGCAGGTGTGCCATGATAAGATTTCAGATATGGAGGAGCGGATGGGTGAAACCTTTGTACGGTGTCACCAGAGCTTTCTTGTAAATATGAAGTATATCCGGCGGGTGGAGCATGACCGGTTTAAACTGGAAAACGGGGAGGAGATTCCCATCAGCAAAAAGCGGTACATGGAAGCGCGGACGAGGTATTTTCAGTATCTGGAGGACGCGGTATCATGATCGTTCTTATATTGTTTACAATCTGCCAGTTTACGCTTCTTATAATGAACCATATGCTCTTTCAGGGCATCCCGTCAGCCTGGAATCAGATAGGTATTCCGGTGGTCGCCATCAGCTTTTTTACGGAAGCAGTGCTGGTTATAAACAGTTACCGGAACAGTAAAAATAAGGTGCTGGATCAGAAAAAAGAGCGGCTGAAACATGAACTGAACAGAAAGAAAATGGAAGAGGAGAGCGCCGAAGTGCAGGCGGAGCGCCTGAACAAGAGGCGGGAAGATCTTCTGCGGATCGTGAAAGAGGCTGAAAACGATCTTCACACAGAAGACCGGGGATCTGCGGCGGCAAAGCTTCAGAAGGAGATCGAGAAGAACCGGACAGGCCAGTACTGTTCCAATATGATCCTAAATGTACTTCTTGAGGAGTACGAGATCAGATGCCAAAAGGTGAAGATCCGGTTATCCGTCGATGCGCACGTGGGGGGGCTTCCGGGAATTTCAAGGATCCACCAGTGCAGCATTCTTTCGAATCTCATGAACAATGCCATGGAGGCGGTGGAATATCTTCCGGAAAGTGCGAGATGGATCCGGGCCGATATCCAGGTGAAGGCAGACTATCTCGTGATTGCAGTGGAAAATCCGTTTGCTGAGAAGTATCTCGGAATGGAAAAAGGCGGCGAGCGCGGATATGGCAGCAGGATCCTTCGTGAGATCGCAAAGATGTATGGCGGAAACTGCAATGTGAAGATCGACAGGGAGAAAAAGATATATAAGAGCACGGTGATCCTGGACGCGGCGGGAACCGGTGCGGAAGAGGAGAGGGGGAGAACGGCATGAACACGGATGCGGTTTTGCGCATACTGATTTGCGCACTTGGCCTGATGCCCACGACCTTTTTTCTGATGCAGACACTGAAATGGCGGGGGACAATTACAAAGGTGCTGATCCTGCAGATCATTTTCAATATTCTTTCATGCAGCGCGAAAGAATATATGAATTCGCTGAGTGATCAGGAAGTGATCGGAATGACGAGCTGGGTACTGATGGGGATCTATCTGAGTGGCATCTTTCTGTGCTTTGGCGATTCCCTGAAAAGAATCATATTGATGGTGGTAATCGCGATCGGATGTACGACGGTTGCGGAGCTTATCTGCAATGCAATATTTGTAAATAATGGCTGGCTGGTCACAGGCTCATTTTGGGGGGTCTACGATTATGTACGTGCCATGACATGCGAGACCATACTTTTAAGTCTGATCCTCATGGGACTGGTTTTCCTCATAAAGTGGAGACGATCTCTGTTCCGCGAAAAAAGCCAGATAGTCACAGCGCTGATCGCAGTCAGCGTTCTCGCTGGAATGTATCCCTACATGGATTATATTACGAAAAAACAGTATGCGGTCTCCATTGGTCAGCAGTTCCTTTTTATCCTGATCATTATGATCTACATGTTCCTTCCGCTCATCGCTCAGGAGACAGAAAGACGTCAGGAAAATGAGAAACTGTTAAAAGCGCTGAATGACCAGTTTGAGATCGAAAAAAGTCACTTAAAACTCATGGAAGATTTCGAGACCGATCAGAGAAAACTCGAACACGATTTTAACAACCAGATGATGGTCGTCATGGGAATGATGGAGATGGGCGAATGGATGGCCGCGGAGGATATGCTGGGGGAGATGGAGAAGAGGATTGGGGAGGTGTAGGAAGGGGAAGAAACAAGAGAATATAGAGGGATTGGAATGTAGGAGAAATGTCTTCGGGAGAGGATATTTCTCTTTTTTTGCCGAAAAATGGGGCGATTTTGACGGCGGTGAAAACTGAAAGTCATCGTATTGTATAATCTGCAATTAGAGAATAATTATGTGAAAAAAGTGTGAAATAAAATCGCTGAATAGCGGAGAGGAGAAGATTTAGAAAGTAAAAGTATTGAAAATGTAAGGGGA